>CAZZWT010000195.1:0-6298 GCA_964657775.1 uncultured Candidatus Methylacidiphilales bacterium
GGAACGGTCGGTCGGCGAGGTGACTGGTGACGTCAGCATCCAACTAGGACGGGAAAGATTTTTGTTTCGAAACATTCCTACATATCCTGAGGAAAAACGGGCGATAAACGGGACGCGAAAGCTGCACCGCTGCAAGAATATGGTGGGCCTCACCCAATCCTTAAAAAGGAGAGAAAATGAGAGTGATTTCATGTCCAGAAAGGAGTGGGGCTCATTAAACACGCAGCAGTGAATAAGTCCATCTATTAGTGGCTTGTCGAGCCTCCCAAACGGAGTGGAAAAGCGCCCTTTCTTCGCCGGGCCGATGTTATCATTTCAACGGTCGCTTGGGCGAAATCGTTAACGATTTCTTGTCGGCGTAGGCGAAGCAGAAGTAGGGCGCGAGGGCGCTGAGCAGGGCGCAGGGCAGGTCGCCGGCGGCAAAATCACGCGGGATGAGGATGCGCCACGCCACGACGTGGCTGCGGATGATTTCGCGCAGGTCGAAGACATCGACGCCGGTCCGGTTCCAGCGGGCGAACCGTTCCATGACCTGCAGAAGGGTATTGTGGTTGACCGGTTGGATTTCCAGCGATGGATCAAAGACAACGTCGCCCACCTTCAGCAGTTTGCTGGCGAGGGCGTGATCCTCGCCGTGACGAAGGTTGCGGTCATAGTTACCGATTTTCAATACAGCGCTCTTGCGCACGATCGCGCCAAAGGTGGAGAGCCACCCACGCGGGCTGGCCGCCAACGGCACATCCTGCTTGTAGAGATGCCGCGCTCGCCAGCGATCAACGAGGGTGGTGGCATGGCGATCGTAACAGCGGCCGAAGACAGCAAGGACGCGATTATCGTCAAACCACTTCAGGCCCGACTGGACGAAGGTGGGAGCGAGGCAATTTGTCGCGTCGGCGCAAAGGACGTATTCGTGGCGCGCCGCTTCCATCGCGGTGGCGCGGGCGTTACCGCGGCCGAGGTTCGCGCCGAGGCGGATAACCTTCACGCCCATTGCCTCCACAATTGCGGCTGAGTCGTCGGTGGAACCGTCATCGATGACAATGAGATCGTCAATGGGATGGGTCTGCCGGCGCACGCCTTCCACGGCCCGAGCAATGGTCGCCGCGTTGTTGAAGCACGGAATGTAGGCGCTGACGGGAACCATGATCACACGGGGGATGGAAACAAATGTTTTTCGAGCGCCTCGGACCAAACCGCGAGCAGATGATCCGGTGAAAAAGTCGCCTCGGCCCAGGCGCGATTTTGGCGGGAGAAAGCGTCCATGTCATGGCTGGCGCACCACTCGATTTTCCGGCTAAGGTCGCCCAGGTTCGGCAGCCGGAGATGGGCCTGCTTCACCCACCGCGTGGGAAAGGCCCTGCGGTTAAACCAGCGCGTGCGCACGCGCAGCTCGGGCTGGAGGACGTACTCGTTCATCGGCGGATAATCGGTGGTGATGACCGGGAAGCCAGCGCCGACCGCCTCCAAAACGGAGAAGCCGATGCCTTCCATCTTGGAAGGCTGAACCGCGACGTCGCCCGTGCGGTAGAGGTCCGCGTGGTTTGCGATATTGCCGACCTGAATTTCCATGCGCGAATCGAGCTTCGGCAGCGGCGCTTCCTGTTGCATGCGGACGATGAGGCGGAGGTCGTCGCGCTTCACGCGGCGAAAGGCCTCGATCGTCTCGCGCGTGCCCTTGCGGTCGTCGTCGTCGATGATGCCGGCATTGTGGATAAAGACGCGGGCCGGTCCCGTCACCTGGCGCAGCGGCAGCGAACCGATGTCCAGGCACCAAGGCAGGAGGATCGAGTTCATGCGGCCAAATTTCTGCACCGTGCGCAGGCCCATTCCGTTGACGCACGCCAGGAGATCGCAGTAATTCCAATTCGGTTCCTCCGACCGGAACCACTCCCAATTGGGAACGCCGACCGACTTCACACCGAGTTCGCGCGCGCAACGAAGCAACGCCGGATGCCACGACGCGCGCTCAAAAAAGAAAATGCCCTGCAAGCCGGCGAGTGCGGCGCGGACTTCATCTTCCGGCGCCGTCTTCGCTAGCGGCACATCTTCCGCCGGGTTGATGGGATGACCGGCCATCCGCTCGGACGGGATGACAATGTGACGGCCGATGGGCAGGACGTTGCGGAGGTCGCGCGCCTGCCGGCCCAGCCCGGTGTCGTCCTTGAAGCCGACGACTGCCCATTGGCGGAAGTCGAGCGTCCGGGTCATAGCGGGGTGACTTCAGTATCGAACTCAGGCCGGGCCCCGGAGAAACCGCGGCTGCTCACGGCATCGTTTTGTCCCGTCACGATTTCCCACGTACCGGCGGCGCAATTGTCGACGAGCGCTCCACCGGAAAAGATGGAGCAACCGATGTTGTAAAGCCCGGGGCTGAGCGGATTCCGCGGCAGGTTGAACGTCACCCGATAGCGGCCCTTGTTGAATTCGAGCGCCTTCCCCATCACATCCGAGTCCAGAGTCATGACGCGGTAACCGTCCGAGGTGTCGAACCCGAAGCCGAGGATGGCATCGGAAACCTTGCCGTCGCAGGTGATATCCAAATGGAACTTGAGTCCTTCGCCGTAGGCGAGCGTGCAGTGGTCATCGACGCTGAGACGCTCCATGCGCGCCGTGCTCAAGGCATAGGAGTTGTGCTGCACCTTGGTCAAGTCGATCACGCGATCCGATGAGGTCATCTTGCCGAGATATTGCTGAATGATGTCCTCGACATGGCCCAGGCCGACCGTGGTGCCTCCGGAAAGCAGCATTCCCTTGTTGCAAAGTTTACGCACGGCGGCCATTTGATGGCTGACGAACAACACCGTGCGGCCGTGCCGTTGGGCGACTTCGTTCATTTTGCCGATGCACTTTTTCTGGAATTGAGCGTCGCCCACGGCAAGCACTTCATCGACGATCAGGATCTCCGGTTCCAAGTGCGCCGCGACGGCGAAAGCGAGGCGGACATACATGCCGCTCGAGTAACGCTTCACCGGCGTGTCGATGAATTTTTCGATCTCGGCGAAGGCAATGATTTCATCCAGCTTGCGCACGATCTCCACCCGGCGCATCCCGAGAATGGCGCCGTTGAGGAAGATGTTTTCGCGACCGGTGAGGTCCGGGTGAAAGCCTGTGCCGACTTCCAGCAGGCTGGCGATGTGGCCGCGCACGCGAATCTGGCCGGTGGTCGGCGGCGTGATCCGGCTCAGGATTTTCAACAGCGTGCTCTTGCCCGCGCCGTTGCGGCCGATAATGCCGAGGACATCGCCCTGCTTGACCTGGAACGACACGTCTTTGAGCGCGAGAAATTCGCCCGGCTGCTCCGCGGCGGCCTTGTTTTCCTCGGCGATCCGGCGCGAGAAAAGGGAACGCACGCTCCGCTCAAGGCTATGCCGCAGGCCATCGCCCGATCCGCCGCCCTGGCCGAGGCGGTACTTTTTCGTGAGATGTTCGACGGAGATAACGTAATCGCTCATGGTGAGTGCTGGTTTAGATCATGTCCGCGAACGATTTTTCCGTTTTGCGAAAGAAAATGATGGCGGTGAAGACGAGGAACAAACTTACCGCCACGGAAATGAACAGCCCGGGCCAATAGAGTGGAATCGCACCGCGAAAGGCAGCCCAGCGAAACCCATCGATGGCGCCGACGAGCGGATTGAACGAGTAGATGATGCGCTCGATGCCGGTGAATTTGTCGCTGCGGTAGAAAATCGGCGAGACGAAGAAACCGATCTGAACGATGAACGGCGCGATGAAGCGGAAGTCGCGATATTTGACGGTGAGGGCCGACATCCACAAGCCCGCGCCAAAGGAAGTCGTCATGGCCAGAAGGATGAACAAGGGAAGCGCGAGGATCCGGATATCGGGTAGGAATTGGTACCATGCCATGAGGGCGACAAGGAGAAGAAGAGAGATGGAAAAATCGACGAACCCGACGGCCAGGGTCGAGGCCGGAACGAGCAGGCGCGGAAAGTAAATCTTGGAGATCAGGCTCGCGTTGCCGACGAGGCTATTGCCTGCGTCGGTGAAGGCGGTGGCGAAGAGCGTCCAGATCAGCGTGCCGCCGCTGACGAGCAGGGCGGCGGGCACGACTTCCGTGTCACCCGAGGCGACCTTGCGCGAGATAATAGTGAAAATCGTGATCGTCACGATGGGGCGAAGGAACGCCCAGGCAACGCCGACGGTCGTCTGCTTGTAACGAACGAGGATGTCCTTCCAGGCGAGGAAGTAGAGCAATTCGCGATAACCCCAAAGATCGCGCCAGTAATTCTTCTCCACGTTCTGGGCGGATATGATCAGTTCATCCATAAGTGTTTATCGGTGGCGGGGAGGAAAATAGGAGGTTTTTTAGCTGGTGAACTTAGTCGCCCAGGATGCGGGTAACGTAGGGCAGGACCTTGTGGGCTTTCGAGCGCCAATTTTTCAACATCTCGACCCGGCCCATCAGGATGGCACGGTCGCCGGAGGGCAGCTTTCTGGAGGATTGGAGCATCATTTGGATGCGTGCATCGCCATCATCGAGATGCGGCTGGATGTGCTCCTTGATCAGGCCGACGACGAGCTTGCGCAGCTCCGTTTGCGCGCTGAAAAATTCGCGGCGATCGCCGGGGTGCAGCGTACCTTTTACCGCCCCGATGCTCTTGAGAAACTTGAGCCCCTGGCTGGCCGAGCCGGTGCTGATGCCGAGCCGGCGGATGAGGACTTCCATCGGTTGCGGCTGGGCCTGCGCAAAGAGGAAACCGTAGATTTCGCCGATGGAACGCGGCAGGCCGAGCACCTGGCCGGAGCGGACGAAGAGGTCGATCGTTTCGAGCTCGAAGTCGGACAACAGCGGTGCGGCCGCCTTGGTGAACGGTTTCTCATGCGAGATAACGGGGGTGGCCATGCGGCGCATACTGACCAGTTATCGGCAGACTTCAATCTAAAATGAAACAAATGAAATCTGAAGATCGAGCTACGTTCTTTCGATACAGTTTGTTAGAACGTTGGCAACGATGGCCCAGACTCAACCCAAACATCCTGCGCGTGGATTGCGATTATTGAACGTCACAGCGTCGATCGACCCGGCGGCGGGCGGCGTTTCCGAGGCGATCCTGCGCGTAAGCAAGGCGGTCTTGGCGCTCGGGCACGAGATCGAAATCGTGAGCGTAGACGATCCCAAAAGCGATTGGAAGGAAAGCCTGGGCCTTCCCATCCACATGACGGGGCCGCCGCGTGGGCCGCTGGAAGCCTCGCCCGACTTCAGCAAGTGGATGATGCAAAATTGCGGACGGTTCGACGCCATTATTTCACATGGGCTGTGGCGCGACAACTCGCGCATGACGCGGCGGGCCGCGCAAGCGGCGAAGCGGCCTTACTTTGTTTTTCCGCACGGCATGCTCGATCCGTGGTTCAAGCGGTACTACCCGATGAAGCACATAAAGAAGAGCGTCTTCTGGTGGCTGACGGAGCACGCCGTTCTGCGCGATGCGCGCGCCGTCCTCTTCACCTGCGAGGAAGAGAAGCTGCTCGCGCGCGAATCGTTCAAGCCCTACGACGTGACGGAGCGCGTGGTGCCGCTTGGCACGGGCAATCCGCCGCAGAATATCGCGCAGCAAAGCGAAACGTTCTTCAAGTCCTTCCCGCACCTGCGCGGCAAGCGGGTGATTCTTTTCCTCGGCCGGCTGCATGAGAAAAAAGGCTGCGATCTTCTCCTGCACGCGTTTCTCCAACTACTGGAATCGAAGCCGCGCGAGGTCTGGGCCGATCTCCACCTGATGATCGCAGGGCCCTGTGTGCAGGCGGAGTACCTGCACGCGTTACAGGCCGTCGCCACGCGCTGCGAGGCTTTTTCGCCGGGCAGCGTTTCGTTCCCGGGCATGCTTTCCGGCGACTTGAAGTGGGGCGCGATCCGGCAGGCGGAAGTTTTCGTCCTGCCCTCGCACCAGGAAAATTTTGGCATCGCGGTGGTGGAGGCCATGGCGTGCGGCGTGCCGGTCCTGATCACGCGGCCGGTGAATATCTGGCGCGAGATCGAGGCGAGCGGCGCCGGTCTGGTCGATGAGGATACAGCGGAGGGCTGCGCGCGGTTGCTGGAGCGCTGGCTCACGTTAACGGAGGAGGAGAAGATCGAGATGGCAACCAAGGCGATCCGCAGTTTTCAGAACGACTTCGAAATCACGCAGACGGCGGTCAGTCTAATTGATACCATCCGCTCGTTCGAGCCCATGACCCCATGAAGAAGTACGAGCAGAAATCCATTTACGATTCGCCCTGGAGTTTCCAGGAGAAGGTGAAGATGTTTCTCTGGGATTACCTGTGGGCCGTGCTCTGTTCGTGGACA
>CAZZWT010000196.1:0-6219 GCA_964657775.1 uncultured Candidatus Methylacidiphilales bacterium
CGAGTAGCGGTCGATGATCCATCCATACAGCGGCGCGAGCAGGAAGCCCGGCAGCATGGCGCAGAAGGTGACGCGCGCGCTGTCCTTGCCCACATCGAGCCCGGCCTTGATCCCGAGGATGACCGAGAGCAGCGCGAACTGGTAGAACCGGTCGCCCATGCTGCTGATGATCTGCCCGTACCAGAGCAGCGCGAAATTGCGCTCGCCCAGGATGCCGCGAAAAGTGATGGGCGCAGGTTCGGTCGGCATGGCGAGCCGCTAATGATGCATAACGGCCCTGCGGACGGCAGCTAATTTTCAAAGCAGGGCGGTCGAAGGCCAAGCCAAGGCCACCGGGACGAAGGGACCGATGAGAGCCAAGGGACGCCGGCACCTTTATGGTCCCATCCGTCCCTCCATGTGCGCCTACTTCCGGCGCACGCTGATGATCGTGATCGTTTTGCTCGGCCCGCCCATCGGGTCGCTGCCGCCGAGCGCTTCGATCTTGTCGAGCACGTCCAGACCCTTGGTGATCTTGCCAAAGACCGCGTAGCCATCCGGGCTCATCGGATTCGGGTCGAGCGAGCTGGAGTTATCGACAAAATTAAGGAAGAACTGGGTGGTCGCGCTGTTGGGGTCCTGCGTGCGCGCCATGGAGATGGTGCCGCGCGTATTGTGCAGGCCGTTCTTGGCTTCGTTCTGGATCGGGGCCGATTCCGGCTTGCCGCTGCCTTGAGGGTTGATGCCGCCGCCCTGCGCGACGAAGCCCTTTACGTCGCGATAAATAAAGAGGCCGTCATAAAATTTCTTGTCCACATAGGAGAGAAAATTGGCCGTGGTGATGGGAGCGTTTTTCGGATCGAGCGTAATTTCCATCGTACCCTCGGAGGTTTTCATGACAACAACGGGATCCGCCGCCTTTACCGGCTGGGCCCAGGCGAAGGAGGCAGTTGCGACAATGGCAACAACGACACGGAGAAAAGTAGATCGGTTCACGATCGGCATTTTGGGTCGCGCCGGGGTGATGTCACGCGCAAAAGTGGGCGTTAACGGATTGTCATTTGTAATCCGCAGATTCGGGCAGGTGGCCGACCTTCCGCCGAGCTTAGGTATCGAACGCCGTGCGCTCCACCGGCAACCCGGCACTGGGCCGTTGCGGTTGCCAATCGATCTTCCGGCGGAGAAAGGCGACCCAACCAAACACCGCGCCAAGCTGCCGCATGATCTGAAAGACAAACGGCTCGGAAATCGTGGCGCCGAGGGATTGTAGCCACATTTTCCGCGAAAGCGGGAGACCAAGCCAACGCTGGTAAAGGACGATGGAATAGCAGTGCAGCGTCAAATCGAATATGAGCTTCGCAGCGATAAGTTTAACGATAAAGATTTGCAATCCGTGATGAATAATGAGTAAAACAACCAGAACAACCGCCGCTACCAAGGCATAGATCGGCAAAAGGAGATCCAGCGTCTTCAGGCAAAGCATGTACTTCCCCACCGCGCCGTAGCGAGCATTTCCGACCATATCGTGGAACTTGAAATGGGTGGCGATAAACCCGGCAAACCAGCGACGGCGCTGATTGAGGAAGGTTGAAACAACCGCGGGAGCGTCGGTCGTTCCGCGGGCGTCGGAAAGAGTCTTTACCGTTATAGGCCGACCATTATTAAAGGAATCACGGTAAATTCGGTGCGTCAGCTCGTAGTCCTCCACCCAACTCGTGGTATCAAAGCCTCCCGCTTCTTCGAGTACCGTGCGACGGTATGCGGCGAAGGCACCGGAGATGAGGAGCAGCATATCGTACTGCATCCACGTCAGCCGCCAGAGGAACCCACGCGCGTACTCAAACGTCTGGAAGAACTGGAAGAAGCCGGCCCACGAGGTGCGCTGGCAGACCGGCACCAGGACGCCGCCAGCGATGCCCATCGCCGGATCCTCGACAAAGCCATCGCGGATCGCGGCCAGCGCGGACGGCTCGACGTAAGTGTCCGCGTCGAGCGTCACCACGATTTCACCCTTCGCCATCTTCCAACCTTCGTTCAGCGAATCGGCCTTGCCCGAGTTCGGCTTGCACCAGACCTTAAGCGTCGGCCACTTCGCCGAAGTCCCGAGCCGGCTCGCCCCACGCGCCTCAAACGTCATGGCGAACTCGCTCGTCAGCCACGCCACCATCCCGTCGGTCGAGCCGTCATCCAGCACGAGGATCTCCTCTGCCGGCTCGGTCTGCGCGGCGAGAAAGCGGAGACATTGCGGCAACACGAGCTGCTCGTTCCGCGCGCAAATCACCACCGTCAGCGTGGGCCGCTTGCCCCCGATCGTAGGCGGGGTCGCAGGCAGACCAGTCGCGCGTTCTTTTTCGATCCGTCTCACCGCGCGCCGGCTGGAGATCACCATGAAGCTCAGCAACACCGAGTCATACGCGATATAGACGAGTCCAATGCTCCACGCCTTCACACCCGTAAACGCGACCGACGCGTAGAGCGTAAAAAGCAGCAGCCCCACCACGGAGCAAAAAAGAAGCGGCCAGCGAAGCGATTGCACAGAACGTCCAGCCTAGCAGATTTTTGCCAATCCTCCAATCCGCGCTTCGAGGTTGCGCAGTTGTCATCTCAAGGAAATTCGGCGCATCATCCGGCGTGCATGAAATTCTGGAACGGAGCGTCAGGGATTCCACCCCTTCCTTACGTGCCGGCCCCAGCATAAGTCCCGACGGTTTCGCGCTTCTCCGCCGCCACGTTGTTCTGCATGGCTATAAGTGGGACCCGCAAGTCGGCGACTTCAGTACACTGGAATCGTTTCCGCTCATCCTCGACTCAAGCGTCTGGCGGACATTATCGCGACAAGCGGAGCTCCTCACGGCGGAAGCAATAATCGCCGAGGACGAGGTCTCGCGCCGCCCGGAATTGCTGACGCGGCTCGGCCTGCCGAACGCCCTACGCAAAATTTTGTCGCAGCAAACTCCACTAACTCCCGCCGCAGGACGAATCATCCGCTTCGATTTCCATCTCACGACGGAGGGCTGGCGGATCTCTGAGGCGAACAGCGATGTCCCCGGTGGTTTCACGGAAGCATCCTACTTCACCGAGCGCATGGCGAAATGCTTCCCCCACTTGTGCATTGCGGGAAATCCCGCTGCGGCTTGGACCCAATGTCTCGTGGAAACCGCCGGCCCATCCGGCGTCGTTGCGCTATTATCTGCACCGGGTTTTGGCGAGGATCACCAAGTCGTCGCTTATCTCGCCGCCTGCTTGCGCGAGCGCGGATGCCAGGGCCATCTCGCGAAGCCGGACCAGATCGTCTGGCAGAATGGCACGGCGCATCTTGTGACCGCGTGGCACCAAGGGCCGCTGAATGCGCTCGTGCGCTTCTACCAGGCCGAGTGGTTGTGCCGTTTACCGCGCATAACGAGCTGGCAAAAGTTCTTTCGCGGCGGACGAACGCCCGTGGCCAATCCCGCGCTGGCCATCATCTCCGAAAGCAAACGCTTCCCGCTCGTGTGGGATGAGCTTTCCGCACAACTACCTACATGGCGCGCCTTGCTGCCGGAAACCCGCGATCCGAGGGAAGGTCGGTGGAAAAACGATGATGGCTGGTTGTTGAAAACCGCCATGTGTAATACCGGAGACACCATCAGCCACCATGGTTGGATGAATTCATCCGCTTGGAAGAAAGCCATGTGGAGCGCGTTTCTTGCCCCAGGCAAGTGGGTTGCACAACGGCGCTTCGAGTCTGTGCCGATCTCCACGCCAGTTGGTCCTCGCCATGCTTGCATCGGCATATTCACCGTGAATGGAAAAGCCGCCGGGGCTTACGCACGCCTTTCGATAACGCCGGTAATAAATTATTTAGCAACTGACGTAGCCCTGCTATTGCACAACGATGACTAAGGAGGAAGTTTTCGACGCATGGATTCCTTACGGTCCCCCGTGGTCGTCCTGGGCCAAGCCGGTGCTATTTGCTCACATGGAGTTGGCGCGAAGCGTGAATTTAGTCGCGACTCTCCCTACGTCCATCCCCGAGACTCGCACAAGAACCGCACTTGTTCTTGATCTTCCCGGCGCAGAAGGAATCTCCGTTGGAATCGCGTTGGCCAAAATAGGCTACCGGCCCGTGCCTCTCTACAATGCGTTGCCTCTGCCCCACCCCGTCGATCCGCAAAGCCATGCACATGGCGTCCCTCCGGCGCGGGTCGATGTGGTGCCCATTATATCCGCGCTGAAGAATGGCGCCGAAATCCTCTCCCTGTTGAAGCTTGCGCCCGATGCTCCTCCCGCCTTCCTGCTCGATGCTGAACGCCGTGGCTCCTGGCTAAGCGATATCACAGGCCAGTTCGATAATCGATCCGTTTCCTTTCCGACCGATTTTCCCTCGGCGGAAATTCTGAGTTCGCATGGAATCCGAAGCGTGGTTTTGGTTCAGCGCAATCGCGAGGAACCTCAGCCCGACCTCGAGCAAACATTTCGACGGTGGAAGGAGAGCGGTATCCCTCTTGAGCGACTTGTCCTTGAACCCGGCGCGAAGATCGAGCCGCTCGTTTTGAAACCAAAGTCTTGGTATCGCTCTATTCTTTCTACGATCGTTTGGTTGACGTATCCGCAACCGAATAACGGCAGTTTTGGCGACTGGACTTCAGCGGGAGGCTAGGATGCGCCAAGTGAAACTTGGGAACGAGAGGCAGCAAGGCAATACGTGCGACGGTCGTAGATTGCCGCTACAGGTAGGAACTACCGCTTCTCCACCGTCTCCTTCCACTCGCGATAAACTTCCAGCGACTTCTGGATGACCGGAACCGCATCGAGCGCGGGCAGGATATCATCGACGACGACCTTCTTGTTTTCCAGCGTCTTGTAATCCTCGAAAAAGCGGCGGATGACCGCGAGCCGATGCTTGGGCAGTTCGTGCACGTCGTGGTAGGTGTTGTACTCCGGGTCGCTGATGCCGACGGCGATGACTTTATAATCGAGCTCGTCCTGGTCGATCATGGTCATCACCCCGATCGGGCGCGCGGTGATCAAGGTCAGCGGGTAGACCGGCTCGGAGCTCAGAATGAGCACGTCCATGGGATCGCCGTCATCGGCCATCGTCTGCGGAATGAAGCCGTAGTTCGCCGGATAAAACACCGCGGAATGCAGGACGCGGTCCAGCTTCAGCAGGCCGGAGGCCTTGTCCAATTCGTACTTGTTGCTGCTGCCGAGCGGGATTTCCACCACGGCCGTGAAGGCCGAAGGCACGCCGGGATCGACGTCATGCCAGGCGTGAAAGGGAAGGTTTCGGCTGAAAGGCGGTAACGGTTTCATGTGCGGTTTGTCAGGGAAGCTGTCAGGGTCGTGGCCGAAGTACAAGCCATTATCAGGCCAGAATAGCGTGTCAATTGGGGCAGGCTTATTTATAACAGGGCAACGATTTAGCGACATGACCGCGACGCTCGACAAGTTCCAATTGCATCTAGGCCACACCTTTGCCGACCAGGACTTGCTGCGGCAGGCGCTGACGCACGCCTCCTTCGGCCACGAGAAGCGCCAGAAGCTGCCGGACAACCAGCGGCTCGAGTTCCTGGGCGACGCGGTGCTGCAACTCGCGGTGACGGCGGAACTTTACCGGCGCTTTCCGGAACTGCCGGAAGGCCGGCTCACCGTGCTGCGCGCGCGGTTGGTTAACCGGCACAATCTCCAGGCGTTGGCGGAGCATCTCGGGCTGGGTCATCACCTCATCCTCGGCCGCGGCGAGGAAAACAGCCAGGGCCGCCAGCGCGGTTCCATTCTGGCCGATGCGATGGAGGCGGTGCTCGGCGCGGTATTTTCCGAGGCGGGCTGGGACGGCGCTCGGCCGATCATCCTGCGCCTGATGGAGCCGTCGTTGGCAGCGATCAGCGGCGAGGATGGCGAGGCGGACGCGAATCCCAAGGGCGCGCTGCAGGAAAAATTGCAGGCCGAGGGCGAAAATCCGCCGGCCTATCGCTGCCTGTCGGAGTCGGGCCCGGCTCACGCGCGTGTGTACGAAGTGGTGGTCGAGTGGCAAGGCCGCGAACTCGGCCGAGGCCAAGGCGCGAGCAAGAAAGAAGCGGAGACGCGCGCGGCGCAGGCGGCGTTGGCAGGGCTGTGATTGAGTTCACGATGCACACGCACCGCGTGTTGATGAATGGGGTGGCCCGGGCTACGTGTTGCCCGGGTCGCGAAGGCTTGGCGGAGCGACAGGAAGCGAGGCGCTCCAAGATCGCTTCCTGTCCCGCTGCGCGGGATCCGGGC
>CAZZWT010000197.1:0-6170 GCA_964657775.1 uncultured Candidatus Methylacidiphilales bacterium
TTCTTTTTGAAGGCGCGCAGGGCACGTTCCTCGACATCGATTTCGGCACCTATCCTTTCGTCACTTCGTCCAACACGACGGCCGGCGGATCGTGCACCGGCTCAGGCGTGCCGCCCCATCGCATGGATCGTGTGGTCGGCGTGCTGAAGGCCTACACCACGCGTGTCGGCGAAGGACCGCTGCCCACCGAGAACCAGGCCATTTCCGACATGCTGCACAACATGGGCCGCGAGTTCGGCGCCACCACGGGCCGCAAGCGCCGTTGCGGTTGGTTCGACGCTGTCGCCACCCGTTATGCGCGGATCGTGAATGGCATCGACGAGCTCGCCATCACCAATCTCGACGGTCTCGACACGCTGAAGGAAGTGCATATCTGCGTGGCTTACGAATGTCGCGGCAAGCGCATCCAGTTTCCGCCGAACGACGCGGAGGAGCTGCTCCACTGCCGCCCAATCTACAAGAAGTTCGCCGGCTGGCAAAAGGACACGAGCGGCGTCCGCAGCTTCAAGAAGCTCCCGCTCGCCACGCAGAAATACCTGAAGGCTCTCGCCGATTTGACCGGCGCGAAACTGAGCATCGTTTCCGTGGGTCCGCAGCGGGAGCAGACGTTCAACGCCTGAAGGCGATCCATAAATAGGACTTATAAGACCTATAGGTCCTATAAGTCCTATCAGGTCCAGGATCCTCGGTCAGAGCTTGCCCCACGCTCCCTAACTTGAGACCGTAGAAGCCCGATGAGCCCTGCGCCCACTTACAAGTTTGGGAAAATCCCCAAGCACGTCGCCATCATCATGGATGGCAACGGACGCTGGGCCAAAGCCAAGAGCATGATCCGCGTGCAGGGTCATCGCGCCGGCGCGGAATCGGTGCGGGACGTCGTCAAGGCCGCGGGCGAATTCGGCGTGAAGTACCTCACGCTCTACGCGTTCTCCGTCGAAAACTGGCGCCGGCCCAAGACCGAGATCACCACGCTGATGGGCCTGCTCAAAAAATTCCTCGCGGATGAGCTGCCCGACCTGATGAAGAACAACGTGCGCCTGCAGGCCATCGGCCGCCTCTCCGATTTGCCGGAAAACGTGCGCGATCAACTGCACGAATGCATCCAGGCCACGCGCGAAAACACCGGGCTCATCCTCATCCTCGCGCTGAGTTACAGCGGCCGCGTCGAGATCATCGAGGCGGTCCATTCCATCGTCCGCGAGATCAAGCTGGGCCATCTCGACAGCGCGCAGATCGATGAGCAAGTCTTCAATCATCATCTCTACACCCGCTATTATCCTGACCCGGATCTCCTCATCCGCACCAGCGGCGAAATGCGGCTGAGCAATTTCCTGCTCTGGCAGCTCAGCTACACGGAAATCTACATCACTCCCACACTCTGGCCCGATTTCCGCCGCCAACATTTCGCCGAGGCGCTGATCGACTACGGCAACCGCCAGCGCCGTTTCGGCAGCGTGTAAAAAAGGACGCTCGTCGCGGAAAAAGAGTGGCTGGAACCGGGATCGAACCGGTGACACGTGGATTTTCAGTCCACTGCTCTACCAGCTGAGCTATCCAGCCATGGATTAACGTCAGCAAAACTGCGAAGGGTCATTTTGCGATTCCAGCTCGTAATGGCAAGCTCATTTGTCGGCCTCCCGAGTGGATAGATGGTTTTTCCGTAACCTTCGCTCGTCGCCCTCGTCTTCTAGGTATGGAACTCTCGCGTACTTGCAGCCGGATTTTCCGTGTCCTCGTGTTCGCTGCTATGGTCATTTTTTCAACCGATCTGGCCCGCGCTGCCACGAACGCGCCAAACTTTGCCGGCGACTACGAGCTGGTCGATACCAAGGCGGGTCGCACTTTCTCGCTGGAAGTCAAGATGACCGATTCCCGACATGCCGAGATTTCCTTTTCCGCCGCAATGGACGACGGCTCGGGATCCGCGCCGGACGGGGATGGTAAGGGGAAGATCGAGGACGGCCTGCTCTCGTGCAAATTCACGGATAGCTTCAAGAATGAGGGCACCTGCACGCTTGCCTTGGCCAAAAAGGGCTACGAGTTCGATATGGTCGTGCTCAAGGTGGTCGATTCCAGGCCGTTCCATTTCTACGGGAACCTGCTGCTGAAGAAAGCGGCCAAGCCCTAGGTTTCGCGCCACGGCGCAACGGGAAGGGAGCAGATCTTCCGTCTCCCCGTGGACTCCGTTAAGCGAAACAACTTTCCAGCGCGCCATCCCAAGCCTGAAACAGCGTGGGGACGTCCCACGTGAATTCGCGCGGGGCAGGTCCGCCGACTTTGACGGCCAGGCTTTCGCCTTCGACCGTGCCGATGCGGCGTGCGGGGACGCCGCTTTCCTTCAGCGTTGACAGCAGCGCGTCCGCGTTATCCGCGCGGGCGGTGAGAATGGCCCGGCCCTGGCTTTCGCCAAAGAGCAGGCCATCCGTGCGCGCATGGGGGAGATCGAGTTGAACGAGCGCGCCGAGCTGCTTTGCGCCACCGACCGCGCATTCCGCAAGCGCGACAAGCAGGCCGCCTTCGGCGAGATCGTGCGCGCTGGCAACGTGGCCGGAGCGGATGGCGGTGCGGACGGCTTCGTGCATTTTCAGTTCACGCTCGAGGTTGAGCTCGGGCGGACGACCGCGCTTGATATTGTGAATTTCGCGCAGATAGAGACTCGCGCCGAGTTCCTCGGCTTCATGTCCCACGAGAATAATCGCATCGCCTTCCTTCTGGAAATGGGACGGCGTGATGTGCTTCACGTCGAGGATCTGGCCGACGATGCCGACGGTGGGCGTGGGATCGATCGGGCCGGCGGGCGATTGATTATAGAGCGAGACGTTGCCGCCGGTGACGGGAATATCGAACGCGCGGCAACCCTCGGCGAGGCCATCGACGGCCTGCTGGAGCATGTAGAAATTCTCCGGATTGTGCGGATTGCCGAAGTTGAGATTGTCGGTAAGCGCGAGCGGCTCCGCGCCGGTCATGGCGAGGTTGCGCGCGCACTCCGCGACGGCGATGAGCGCGCCGAGCTTGGGCTCCAGCGCGACGTAATGGGCGTTGCAATCGACTGACGCGGCCAGGTACTTCCATTGGTCCTTGCCCGTGGGGATGCGCACGACAGCGGCATCGCTGCCGGGCGGCGTGACGGTTCCGACGCGGACCGTGTGATCATACTGGCGATAGACCCAGCGCTTCGACGCGAGATCGGGCGTGGACAACAGTTGCGGCAACGTCGCGACGATATCGGCCTCGGGGATGGAGGCGAGGTCGAGCTTCTGGCGCTCATCGAGATCGGCTGGGCGCTGGGCTTCGCGCTTATACAGAGGCGCTTCGTCGGCGAGCTTCTTGGCCGGGATTTCCGCCACGGTGACGCCGTGATTTTTCACGCGCATCATGCCGTCCTCCGTGACGCGACCGATGAGCGCACAGGGCAAGTCCCACTTCTCGAAAATCTGGGTGATGGTCGCCTCGTGGCCCGCGCGGACGATGACGAGCATGCGTTCCTGCGACTCCGATAGCATCGTTTCGTAGGGCGTCATGCCCGGCTCGCGTTGCGGCACCAGCGCGAGGTCGATCTCGATGCCGCTGTCGCCGCGGCTGGCCGTCTCGCACGTAGAGCAGGTGAGCCCAGCCGCGCCCATGTCCTGCACGCCGACGATGGCCTCGGGATGCTGGAAAAGTTCAAGGCACGCCTCGAGCAAAAGTTTCTCGATGAACGGATCGCCCACCTGCACGGCAGGACGGTCGGCCTTGGAATCTTCCGTGAGATCGCGCGAGGCGAACGCGGCGCCGGCGAGTCCATCGCGACCGGTGCGCGCGCCGATATAGAACACGGGATTGCCCGCGCCGGTGGCCGCGCCGCGCTGAATTTCCGTCGTCTTGAGCGTGCCGAGACAGAAGACGTTGACGAGCGGGTTGCCGTCGTAGGACGCGTCGAAATAAATCTCGCCGCCGACGGTGGGCACGCCGATACAATTGCCGTAATGCGCGATGCCGGAGACGACGCCGGAAAGCAGGCGGCGGTTCGTCGCCGCGTTGGGCTTGCCGGGGCGGATGTCGCCGAAGCGCAGGGAATTCATGAGGAACACCGGGCGCGCGCCCATGGTGAAGATGTCGCGCAGGATTCCGCCGACGCCGGTGGCCGCGCCTTGGAACGGCTCGACCGCGCTGGGGTGGTTGTGCGATTCCATCTTGAACGCCACGCCCCAGCCATCGCCGATGTCGATGACGCCGGCGTTTTCCTCGCCCGCCTTGACCAGCACGCGCGGGCCGGTCGTCGGGAATTTGCGCAGCTCGAGCCGCGAGTTTTTGTAGGAACAATGCTCGCTCCACATGACGGAGAAGATGCCGAGCTCCGTGAAGTTGGGCTCGCGGCCGAGGATTTCCTTGATGCGGGAATATTCGTCCGGCGTGATGCCGTGCTTGGCGATGAGTTCAGGGGTGATGGCGGGATCGGGCATGGGAGAGAGATGAATTTTGACGGAATAACGGAATGAACGGAATACCTATTTGAGGCGACGAACGCCGTACCGCGGGGCTTTTTCGCGAAAGCCGATGGGCGGTTTGGGAGTTTCGGGCGGTGGATCTAAGAGCGGCATAATCTTCTCGTAGATGTCGCGTAAGGCATCATCGTGAACGAGCAGTGTCTGATCGATCTCGGCGATGCGCTTCAAAATAGCCGTGTTGGCCGCGATGGCCTCTCGCTGCTGAACGAAGGCGCGAATGATGTAGATGCTCATCGCGACGGCTTTGTCGGAACTGAGAACGCTCGCTGCCATGAGAGCGCCGTGCTCGGTGAAGGCGAAGGGCCGATACTTGATGTTCTTGCCTGATTCCAAGGTCGCAATCTGCGACCTTGGATTTTGAATCTTATCCACTTCTGCCGCAGTCAGTTGAAACATGAAGTCGGACGGAAAACGGCTCTTATTTCGTTTTGCCTGCTCATTTAGACGCTTCGCCGTTGTGCCGTACAGATGAGCTAAATCCGAAGACAAAATCACCCGTTGCCCTCGGATCGTGTGGATCAGGGGAAGGATATTATCGGTAGATAAGGAGGAATCACTCATAGACGATCTTAAGGTCGCTGCGACCTTAAGTTTCTTATTTCTTTGTGCTCAATAAGATCGACTGAAACAGCCCCATCCCATCGTCGCTGCCGAGAATCTTCTCCGAGGCCCGTTCCGGGTGCGGCATGAGGCCAAGCACGTTCCCGGCGCGGTTGCTGATGCCGGCGATGTTGCGCTGCGAACCGTTCGGATTTCCCGCGGGCGTCACGTCGCCTTGCGGCGTGCAGTAGGTGAAGAGCACCTGCTTGTTGGCGAAAAGTTCATCGAGCGTCGCGTCATCGGCGACGTAGTGCCCCTCGCCATGAGCGATGGGCAGGCGCAGCACTTGGCCCGCCGTGTAGCCGCCGGTGAAACGCGTGCCCGCGTTTTCCACGCGCACCGGAATCGTCTCGCAGCGGAAATGGAGGCTCGCATTGCGCACCAGCACGCCGGGGAGCAGACCCGACTCGCACAAAATTTGGAAGCCGTTGCAGATGCCGAGCACGGTCTTGCCCTGCGCGGCCGCTTCCTTCACGGCGGGCATGATAGGCGAGAACCGGGCGATCGCGCCGCAGCGCAGATAATCGCCGTAGGAAAAGCCGCCCGGGACGAGCACCGCATCGGCCCCGTTCAGCGAGGTCTCTTTGTGCCACACGTACTCGACCTCCTGGCCCAGCACATTCTTCAAAACGTGGTAGGCGTCCTGATCGCAATTGGAGGCGGGAAATTGGATGACGGCCCAGCGCATGGCTATTTCTTGTCCGCGGGTTGAAGGGTGAGCACGTAATCCTCGATCACCGGATTGGAGAGGAGGTCCTTGCAGATCGGCTCGAGCTGCTGGCGCGCTTCTTCGATGTTGTCGCCATCGACTTCGAGCTCGATGCACTTGCCGACATGCGCCTGCGTCACGGCCGAGACGCCGAGGTGCTGGATGGCACGACAAACGGCGTCCCCCTGCGGATCAAAAATGCTTTTGCGTGGACGGACAATGACTTGAGCTCGAATCATGGTTCATCTTATCGCGTCCCCCGCGATTGCCAAAAACAATTTTGGATTCCTTCATCGGGTAGCCCGGACAACTCGTTGTCCGGGTCGCGGAGGCTCGGCGGAGCGACAAGAGGTAGCCGATGATATCGCGTCAAT
>CAZZWT010000198.1:0-6145 GCA_964657775.1 uncultured Candidatus Methylacidiphilales bacterium
CAAGGGCCTGCCCCGGCTACCCTTCCATTTCGCGCGCGCTCTCTTGTAGGTGGCTTAACTGCATCGTTACGGCTCAGGATCACGGCGATTTTGCTGTGCCGTTCGTGGTTTCCCTTAGCTCTTTGATAATCTACTCGTCGCCATTTCATCGGAGGCTTTAGACTCAACCCATGCTCACCGTCCTCATCCCCACCACCGCTCGGTCGGCCATGCTGCGGCAGGCGTTGCAATCCGTGGCGGACCAGACCGCGCGGGATAAAATCAGCCGCGTCTTCGTTTCCGAGAACGCGGGCGATCGGGGCTCGCAGGAGGTCTGTGCGGAGTTTCCGCAACTGCCCATCACCTACCTTTTTCGCGAGCCGGCCCTGCCTCCACTAGGTCATGCGCAGGCGCTGATGAAGGAATGCCTGCAAAGTGAGTTCACCGCCATCCTGCACGACGACGACTGGTGGCTGCCGGGCCATGTTGAAGCCGCCCTTCTCGCCCTGGAGGCTCATCCCGATGCCTCCGTCTATGGCGCCAATTATGTGGGTTTTCAGAATGACGAGCTGATGCAGAACCTCGACCATGGTCTCGTCGCTTGGGTCGCCGCGAATTACCCCGTCGCCGCGCAGCTCTGGCGAATCTCGGCGAGTAACGTTCTCCTCGGCTCACTCCTCAATTTTTTCGTGCACTACTCGTCGATGGTGATCCGCACGGAGGCGCTGCGACAATCGGCCTACGTTTATGAACTGGGCAACCCCTACGATAACGATCGGATGATCCTGTTCGCCCTATCGCGCGTCGGGGCGGTACTCTTCAATCATCAGGTCCACGCCGTCGTCCGGGCGCACGCGGAGCGGGAAACGGCCCGCTTCAAGGTGGAGGAGCGTAATCAGCGGATGCGCCAGACAACGGAATGGATGGTCGCTTCGGGCCTGAAACCGTGGTCGATGATCGCTTCCGCACTCACCCAGAGGCTGGGTGTTTGCCCCAGCGATGAGATTAAGATCCAACTTCTGCGTCACGCCACGGTTTCGGAGTGGTGCCTGCCGGAGATTGCGCGCCATCTGGACCGCAACAAAGACACGGAATTTTTCGCTATGTACGACCGGGCCCGCCAGACCTTTGCCGGGGAAAAGCCTGGACCGGACCGCTAGACCGCGCGCGATCCTCAAGGAGAATCGGTACCGGAATACGCTGAAGGAAGAGCCACCTCTGGCACGCGAGTAGCTTCACGGCACTTACCGTTTCAACCTCGACTTTTTAACTCAACCCGCGAGATTTCTTTCCCATGATCGTCACTACTGCGCAGCTCTTTAAGGTCGCCTACGGCAAGTTCGCCATCGGCGCGTACAACATCAACAACGCCGAGCAGGCCATGGGCCTTTTCAAGGGCGCGACCGCCGCCAAGGCGCCATTCATCATCCAGCTCTCCAAGGGCGCGCGCAGCTATACGGACAAACGCATGATCGAGGCGATTGTCCGCACCGCGTCGGAGATTTTTCCCGAATGTATCTTCGCCGTGCACCTCGATCACGGCGACGAGCAGACCTGCTACGATTGCATCGACTCCGGTTTTTATAGTTCGGTCATGATCGACGCCTCGCACGATCCGCTGGCGGAGAACATCGCGATCACGCGCCGCGTGGTGGACCGCGCGCACGCCAAGGGCCTCAGCGTCGAGGCGGAACTCGGCATGCTCGGCGGCGTGGAGGAAGACATCAAGGTGGACGAAGGCAATGCGTGCCTGACCAATCCCGAGGAAGCGGTCGAGTTCGTGACCAAGAGCGGCTGCGATTCGCTCGCGGCGGCCATCGGGACCAGCCATGGCGCCTACAAGTTCAAGGGCCAGCAGTCGCTCCACTTCGAGGTGCTCGAGGCGATCAAGCAGAAGCTCCCCGGCCTGCCCATCGTCATGCACGGCAGCTCCAGCGTCCCGCAAGAGGAAGTCCGGCGCATCAACGCGGCCGGCGGCACGCTCGACCCCGAGGCGCGCGGCGTCAACGAGGACGAATATCTCCCCGCGGCCAAGCTCGGCGTGACCAAGGTCAACATCGACACCGACGGCCGCCTCGTCTGGACGCGCGTCCACCGCGAGTTCTTCCGCGATAACCCCGGCGCGTTCGATTTCCGCCCGCCCGGCAAGACCTTCATCGAGGAATACGCCAAGTTCATCGCCCACACCGCGACCAAGCTCGGCTCCGCCGGCCAACTCGAAGCCGTCCGCGATTTCGTGAAGAAGTGAGCTTTGGGAATGGCGGCGGTCGCCATTCCTATACAGATCGCAGTTTATGGGAAAGACACGAGGTCCATATAAGGCGGAATTTGAAGCGGGCGCAAAAGTTCGTATTCTGGACCTTCAGGGCCTTCGGCTTTTTCGGGATACTTGGACGCTGCACCACCCGCTTCTACCGGATCAATTTGATCACGCCGGCCGGGTGGTAGAGATCATCTCGTGCTCCTTTTATCACGGCGGGGATGAACTCTATCGTCTCCGAGGCGTACCCGGCCTCTGGCACGAACAGTGTTTGACGCGCGCAATAATCTTAGAACGCGACATGGTGGTGTTGACGGTGGCGCTGCCGGAGCGAAAACTTCACGTAGGGGATGTTGGGACTGTCGTGAATCTCTATCCTGATGGGCTGGCTTACGAAGTGGAATTTTCCATGATGCACGGCGGCGAGCGATTCGCGCTCGTCACTCTTTCGGCTTCGCAAGTCCGACCGCTGAGCTCTCGCGACTTGTTTCACGTGCGCGAACTCTCTGCCTAGCCCTGCTTCCCGCGCAGAAACTGCGCCGTGATATCCGCAATGCGCCGCCCATAAATCTCCGCCGTCTCGATGTCGCCCTTGCCGGGGGCTTCGCCGGGATGCACCTGAAAGCTCGACGACATCGCGCCGGAGGAACTCCCCACGCGGTTATGCGCGTCAGCCGTTGGGCCCACGAGCGACTTCATGTCATCCGGACGGTTCATCGAGGGCAGCATCGCCACGCCGACATAAATCATTGCCTGTTGCAGCGCGTTGGTAATCAGCCCCTGCAAGGTGTTCAGCTTGTCGCCGGAAAACGAACTCGAGTTCGTGAACGCGCCCGCGATCTTGTCCTTCCACGCCAGTGTGAACCACTTCTTCGCGCCCGCTTCGATGAAGGCCTTCATCCCCGCGGAGATATTGCCCATGTAAGTCGGGCAGCCAAAAATAATCGCGTCCGCCGAGTCGAGTTCATCCAGTTTGGCCGTGGCTTCCTCCGCCGTGTAGATCACGACGGTCGTGTCGGGTGCCGCTTGCGCGCCGCGTGCGACCGCCTCGGCCTGAAGTTTGGTGTGTCCGTAAAGAGAATGATAGACGACGGCGATTTTGGGCATGCCCCTTCATCGCGCAATGCGCCCGGTTTGTAAAGTTTCCAACGCCCGGCCGCGTGACGCTTCGGTAAAATTTTGACAGCTTACGTTCACGCGGCAAGTTATCCGATGATCGCAACCAAAGGCTACGCCGCCCAATCCGCCACTTCTCCTCTTACGCCTTACTCCTTCGAGCGGCGCGATCCGGGCCCGACCGATGTCCAGATCGACATTCTCTATTGCGGCCTGTGCCACTCCGACATCCACACCGTCCGCAACGAATGGGGTGGCGGCACGCAGTATCCTTGTTTGCCCGGTCATGAAATTGTCGGCAAGGTGGTCGCGGTGGGCAGCGAGGTGAAGAAGTTCAAGGCGGGCGATCTCGCCGGCGTCGGCTGCATGGTCGATTCGTGTCGCGAATGCCCGAGTTGCAAGGCCGGTCTCGAACAATTCTGTTTCGGCCCCGCCACGTTCACCTATAACAGCCCGGATAAAAAAAGCGGCGGCTTTACCTGCGGCGGCTATTCGACCGACATCGTCGTCGAGGAACATTTCTGCCTGAAGATCTCCGACAAGCTCGACCTCGCCGCCACCGCCCCGCTGCTTTGCGCCGGCATCACGACCTGGTCGCCGCTGCATCACTGGAAGATCGGCAAGGGTCACAAGGTCGGCATCGTCGGCCTTGGCGGACTTGGCCACATGGGCGTGAAATTCGCCGCGGCGCTCGGGGCCGAAGTCTTTCTTTTCACCACATCGCCCGGCAAGGCGCAGGACGCGCTGCGCCTCGGCGCCACGGACGTCATCATCTCCAAAAACCAAGACGAAATGAAGAAGCACGCCGGCACGTTCGACTTCATCCTCGATACCGTCGCCGCCGACCACGACATCAATGCGCTGCTGGAGCAGCTCAAGCTCGATGGCCAACTGGTCCTCGTCGGCCTGGGCGAGAAACCGCTGACGCTCGCGCCGTTTAACATCGTCCTGCCGCGCCGCATTCTTACCGGCTCGGCCATCGGCGGCATTGAAGAAACACAAGGCATGCTCGATTTTTGCGCGGACCACGGCATCGTCAGCGATATCGAGATCATTCCCATGCAGAAAATCAACGAGGCTTACGAGCGCGTTCTGAAAAGCGATGTAAAGTACCGGTTTGTCATCGATCTGCAGTCGTTGAAGTAACTCTCCTACTCGTCGCCAATCAAATTGGGGGGAGAGACACCGTAGCTCGCAAAGCGCGGTGATCCGTGACGGCACCTCCACTTGGCCGTCACTTCGGGGATTCACCCAGAGCCGTAACACGCTTTGCGATTAAAAGCGAACTGAGATGTCCCTTTCAGGGGTCAAAAGCAAATTGACTGTCATCGGATTCTACGCTATTTTAGGTGTCGAATTTGGATAGCAATGACTCTGGACCATTTTATCCAAGCAACCGGAGCGCGCGACTTCCATTTCCTCGCCAACGAGGGCAACGCCGGCGATGGGCTTATCCACGCCGGCTTTTACCGGCTGGCCCGGCAGCTTGGGATCAACCTCATCCCGGTGGTCTATCCGCGTCCGCAGACCGGGAAGTTTCTCTTGATCGTGGGCGCAGGTGCGTTCTGCCGCACCGCATGGCATAACGTCGAAGCGGTCAATTATTACAGCTCCCGCTTCGACAAGGTGTGCATTCTCCCCTCCAGCTTCGACCCGGCGCTGGAGTCCGTGGCGGGGATGCTCCGGAATCTTCCGGCCAACGTCACCGTCTTCTGCCGCGAACGCATCAGCCTGCAGGCCGTGACCGAGATTGTGCCCAAGCCCGAAAGAATCTTTCTGGATCACGACCTTGCTTTTGAAATCGACGCCTCCGTGTACAAGAATCCCGGCTCCGGCACGCTGAACGCCTTCCGCACCGACGCCGAGTCGCTGCTGCACCGGGTGCCTTACCGGAATTTCGATATCTCCGACATGGGGCGCGAAACCAACCTCACGCTTCTCATGGACACCGTGGCCAACTTCGAGACGGTGTACACCGACCGCCTGCACGTCGCCATTGCGGGCGCGATTTTGGGGAAGCGCGTGCACCTCTTCGAGGGCAACTATCACAAGATTCGCGGCATCTACGAGTACTCGCTCCAAGATAGATTCCCCAAGGTCACGCTGGAAGGCACGGAAGAATTGAAGCGGCACCTCGCGCGTTGCCAGCGGGCGGCGAACAAGGTCCGGCTTCATCACACCATCGTTCGCCTGCCGTTTGGTGAGCGGCTCATCAACTTCGCGAAAAAGCGCCTTCACAAGCCAGACCCCATCATTCCCGTCGTATCGTGACGGGGGACATTGCGGACGGTTCGCGCAACGGCGCAACGACGGCAACGGGAAGGCACTTAACTCTCGACAAGGGGGGCTCAAACGTTACCGTGCTGAGCCCGATATGGCTTTCGTCGCAACTCCCTCAAAATCAACGAATAGTGGTCTTTGTTAAGAAACACCACAACTAATGGTGGTATTTCCTTGTCAGGGGTAAAGACCCAGGTCTACAAAAGCGTCATGTATTTGAAGTCGCTCCACGTCGTCGGATTTAAGTCTTTCGCAGACCGCACCACGCTCGAATTTCACCCTGGAGTTACCGCCATTGTCGGGCCCAACGGCTGCGGCAAGAGTAACGTTCTCGATTCGATTCGCTGGGTCCTCGGCGAGCAATCGGCCAAGGCCCTCCGCGGCGGCGAAATGAAGGATGTCATCTTTTCCGGCACCGAATCGCGCCCGCCGCTCGGCATGGCCGAAGTGTCGCTGACTTTCGGCGATTGCGAGAAGGAACTCGGCACGGCCTACAACGAAGTCACCATC
>CAZZWT010000199.1:0-4197 GCA_964657775.1 uncultured Candidatus Methylacidiphilales bacterium
CCACGAAACTGGGATCCTCCTTAGCTGCGCGCGATCAGCGGGCGCGATTTAGCGGGCCGTAAAGCCATTCCTTCACGTCGCGTAAACTTCACCTCTCCCTCCTTCCGCTTGCCTTTACTTCTCCGTTCTAACCTCTAAGTTCGTAGACGATCCCCATGCAACTCCTCCTCGACCTCCATTGCCACTCCCGCTTCTCCGCTGACGGGGTGGCTGAGCCGGAAAACCTGGTCAAGGAAGCCAAGGCCAAGGGTCTCAACGGCTTTGCCATCACCGACCACAACACCTGCGCCTGCGTCGAATACTTCCTGCAGCACGGCTACATGAACAAGGAAGGCACGCCGGTCGACGGCCTGCTCATCATCCCCGGCCAGGAAATCACGACCTCCGATGGGCATTTACTTGCGCTCGGCATCACGCTGCCGGACTTGAAGGGCATCCCCGCGATTGAAGCCGTCTCGCTCATTCACCAGGCTGGCGGACTTGCCATTCCGCCCCATCCCTACGATTTCTTCCGCGCCGGCATCCGCGAGCATGTCTTGGAAACGCTCAACATCGACGCCATTGAGGTCTTCAACGCCGCTACCACGCTCAAGCGTTACAACAAGCAGGCCTTCGCCTACGCCACCGGTCGCGGCCTGCCGATGACTGCCTCCAGCGACGCACACGACCATGTCGCGCTCGGCACCGCCTACAGCATCCTCGAAGTCGAGGAGTTTTCTGTGAAGGGCGTGCTGGACGGCATCCGCAAGGGCCCCACGCTCAAGCAGCGTTACCTGACGCCCGCGAACAAGATCAAGAAGACGTGGAACAACGTCTTCCGCCTCCGCCGCAAAAAGCCCGAGCATGAGGAAGTGCCGGGGACGTACTAAGAGCCTGCGATGTACGGCCTGATCGGTAACGTGGCCTTTTGTGCGGTGTTCGCGTTACCGATCGTCGTTATTATCGGTTACCTATTGCTTCCATTTTACCTCATCGCTCGCCCTAATCTACCGGCAACTGGTACGAACATGATTTACACCACCTGCCTCTGGCTGATAGGTCTACCGCCCCCACTTGGCCTGCTGATCAGTTTCGCGGTTTCACAAATGATTCCGAGTTCTCAAGGTGCCAGCGGCGAGCCTGGACTCAATATCGGTTGGTGCGTTGTCCCTACCATTCTGAGCTTTCTGGCCGTTCCATTTCCACATCTCACCCTTTGGTGGTTGTTCTACGAAAACCGGAAAATGCGGCCTAGTGTTTGACGCGCGGAAGCCTTCGTCTGCCGAGCACCTCAGGCTTCTTCATGAGCCATCTGCCGGGAAACCAAAACATCGATCTCGCCTTTGTGGTGTTCGTAGTAGTCGAGGCATTCATAAACTTGTGCCTTGGTGATACTGGGAAAACAGTTCAGTGAGCAAACCGAATCAATGGTCTCGCCATTTTGGAGCAGGCCAACAACATCATGTACGCCGATGCGCGTTCCCTCAATGATCGTGTTGCCTCCTCGAACTCCGGGCAAGTTGATCAGGTAACGGTAAGCAGTAGCGGCCATGCTCCACTCTAGTCTCGCCGCGCTTCCGCAGCAAGCTTGCGAAACTCTTCCTACAAAGCGACCGATTGGAATATTGACGGCATCCTGCACCTCCGATTTCGGCCCACTTTCCAAAATTTGCTAAATTTCTAATCTTTTTAGCAAATTTTAGAAACGCAGCAAACGGTGCTATACCGCACCTTTGCTTTTTTGTGAGAAGATCAGGGCATGACAACTTTATCTGATCTTCCAAACGAAACGAACCGGGCCGTCAGGTTCCGCTATCCAACCCTGCTTGATTCTCCATTAACACCGCGTTATCCCATGCCGATAACAAGGCGAACGGAAGGCGCACGCACCAAACCATTCGCGGCACTTAATTGCGAGGCTATTAAATCTTTGTTATCCGCTGCTCCGAGGCTTGCGCTAGAGGGGTCTTAACGGGATATTCAAGGCCGACACCCCTATGCTAGATATACGCAAGATTCGCGAAAATCCTGAACTTTATCGGGAACGCCTCGCCCGCCGCAATTCCGACGATGACAAGTCGATCGATAACATCCTCGCTCTCGACGAGGTCATCCGCAAGCTGAAGCAGGAAGGCGAAGCGCTCAAAAGCGAACGCAACCGCGCCAGCAAGGAGATTGGTGGCATCAAGGCCAAGGGCGGCGACATCACTGAGATTTCGGCAAAGATGAAGTCGTTCGGCGATCAGATCACCCGGATCGACCAGGACTTGGCGGCGAAGGAAAACGAGATCACCGACATCCTGCTGCGCACGCCGAACATCAATCACGACAGCGTGCCCGTTGGTAAAACGGCGGAGGATAATCGCACGGAACGCACCATCGGCGCGCCGGCCAAGTTCGATTTCAAACCAAAGCCCCACTGGGAAATCGGCACGCAACTCGGCCTGCTCGATCTCGATGCGGCCACGAAAATTTCCGGCAGCGGCTTCATCGTCTTCAAGGGCGCCGGCGCGCGGCTGGAGCGGGCTCTTATTAATTACCTGCTCGATCTCCACACCACGCAGCACGGCTACACCGAAGTCTCGCCACCTTTCCTCGTGCGCGGCGAAAGCATGATCGGCACGTCGCAGCTCCCCAAGTTCGCGGAGGACATGTATCGCGTGGATGAAAATCCGCCCCTCTATCTCGTCCCCACCGCCGAAGTGCCGGTCACCAATCTGCACCGCGAGGAAATCGTCGCCGCCGACAAGCTGCCCATTCGCTACGCGGCCTACACGCCCTGCTTTCGCCGCGAGGCTGGCAGCGCGGGCAAGGACACGCGCGGCATCACCCGGGTGCATCAGTTCGACAAGGTCGAGCTTGTCCACATCGTCCAGCCGGAGGAATCGTACGCCACGCTCGAGGTCCTCGTCGGCCATGCGGAAAAAGTGCTGCAGGACCTCGGCCTCCACTACCGCGTTCTTTCCCTTTGCACGGGCGACATTGGCTTTGGCGCCGCGAAGTGCTATGATATCGAGGTTTGGGCTCCCGGAGTCGGCGCCTGGCTCGAGGTCTCGTCGTGCAGCAACTTCGAGGATTTCCAGGCCCGCCGGATGAACCTGCGGTACAAGAACAGCGAAGGAAAAAACATTTTCTGCCACACCCTCAACGGTTCCGGCGTGGCCCTGCCGAGACTCTTCATCGCGCTGTTGGAAACCTTCCAGCAGGCCGATGGCCATGTCCTCATCCCCGAACCGCTTCGTCCTTATCTTGGAGGACTAAGCCAGTTATAGAATCAGCTTTGATTGAGCCCGCTTTGATTTCCCCTAAACATATGACATCCCGATCGCAGTTCCTCCCCCTCCGCCATGCATCCCTTCTGGCGGCCTTGTTCCTCACGCTGACGCTAGCCGCCTGGAGCGACTCGACAACGCCACCCGCCGCCAGCACCGCGCCTGCGCCCGGCGATTCCCAGGTGGTCCCGCCCGCGCCGTCCGGCCCGGTCATCATGCCCGACCAAGCGCCTGCGGCTCCCGCTGCTTCATCGGGCCCGGTGATCCAGCCCACGACGCCGATCGTACCCGCCGACACGACAGCTCCGGCGAACTCGACGCAGGTCACGCCACCCGGCAAAGTCCTGCCCGCGACCGGCGGTAATCTTGAACCCGAAACCCAGCCCAAACCGGCGGCGGGCACCGTTCCCAATACGGTGGGACCGAAGAAAGACGATGACACGCCGATTGTGCTGCCGCCGATCAAGCCGATCACCATCCATGCCGACCGCGATGCCGACATCGGTCACGTCGTGGGTGAATTGCTGGAGCAAAACCACTACCTGCAAAAGCCGATCTCGCCCGAGTTCTCCCAGCGCTGGCTGAAGAATTACCTGAAGGCGCTCGACCCGACGCACCTTTTCTTCCTGCAAAGCGATGTGGATGAATTCACGGCCAAGTATGGCAACACCCTCGGCGATATTCTGCTCAAGAGCGATACGGACAAGGACACGGTTGCGCCCGCCTTTGTGATTTTCGATCGCTACCTCCAGCGCGTGCGCGAGAACGTGGAGCTGGCCGAGAAACTGGTGCATCAGAATTTCGACTTCACGAAGGACGAGACCTTCACCATTCGCACGAACAAGTCGCCGTGGTTCGCCGATGCCGCCGCGTCCGCGGAAGGCTGGCGCGGGCAGGTCAAAAGCGACCTGCTCAACGGCGCGCTCGACAAAAAGGATAACGACGA
>CAZZWT010000199.1:4297-6126 GCA_964657775.1 uncultured Candidatus Methylacidiphilales bacterium
GGCAGGTCAAAAGCGACCTGCTCAACGGCGCGCTCGACAAAAAGGATAACGACGAAACGGTGAAGCGCCTCTCCAAGCGCTACGCCTCTTTCCTCCGCGACGGCGAGGAAGATGAAGACATGGACGTGCTCGAGGCCTACCTCAATGCGCTGGCGAATGCCTACGATCCCCACTCCGATTACATGGCGCCGGAAGAAGCACAGGATTTCAAGATCCAGGCGATCAATCACACCGTGACCGGCATCGGCGCGGTGCTGCGCTCGGATGATGGCTACGCCACGATCGAGGAAGTGATTGCGGGCGGCCCGGCCGATCTCGACAAGCAATTGCAGGCCGGTGACCGCATTCTCGCGGTCGGCCAAGGCAGTGAAAAGCCGGTCGATGCCGTCTACATGAAGTTGCAGCATGTCGTCTCGATGATTCGCGGGCCCAAGGGCAGCACGGTGCATTTGGTGGTTCATCCCGCCAGCGCGAAGGACGAAGCGGTGCACAAGGACATCGTAATCAAGCGCGATGAAGTGAGCATCAAGGCGAGCCTCGCCAGCGCGCATATCATCGAGCACAAGCTGCCCGGTGGCGGCACAGAACGGCTCGGCGTAATCGACCTGCACGACTTCTACGACAAGACGGCCGCGGACGTGAAGACGCTGCTCGAATCGCTGAAGAAGCAGAACGTCGCGGGCATCATCCTCGATTTCCGCAACAACGGCGGCGGCCTGCTCGACCAGGCGGTCGATCTCACCGGCCTCTTTGTGAAGCACGAGCCGGTGGTGCAGATCCGCCGCTCGGATGGCTACATCGACCAGCTCGCGCCGGAAGATACGCGCCAGATTTATGACGGGCCGCTGCTCGTCCTCGTCAGCAAGGGCAGCGCCTCCGCCACGGAAATCGTCGCGGCCGCGTTGCAGGATTATGGCCGCGCCATCATCGTCGGCGACCAAAGCACGCACGGCAAGGGCACGGTGCAGACCCTCATCCCGCTCGACCCGCAAATGCCGATCGGCTTTCCGATGGACCCTGGCGCGGGCAACCTGAAGATGACCGTGCAGAAGTTCTATCGCGTGGCCGGTGGCTCAACGCAGAAGAAGGGCGTGGTGCCCGACATTGTTCTCCCCTCCGTGCTCGATGCGCTGGAGCTGGGTGAGACGACGCTCGATTACTACCTCGACTACGACACGGTGCCGGCGGTGACATTTGACAACTTCGACCTGGTCGCTCCCTACATCACCCAATTGAAGGCGAACTCCGTCGCGCGCGTGGCCGCCTCGCCCGACTTCAATTACGTCCGCCAGGACATCGCCTTCTACAAAAAGAAGGTTCAGGATCCCGTTGTCTCGCTCAACGAGGCCGTGCGCCTGAAGGAACAGGCCGATGTCAAGGCGCTCGAGGCCCAGCGTAAGAAGGACCTGCTGGCGCGTAAAGCCGGACGCGACACGATGCTCGACCTGACCCTCGACATGGTGGCGGCCAATCAGCCCCCCGCGCCGCCCGTGCCGAAGAAGCCGAAGGTCCACCCCGATGCCGATTCCAACGATGTGGATGCCGATCTCGATTCCGCGATCAACAACCCGACGGACGATCCGCAGCTCGACGAGGCCGTGAACATCATGGCCGATTATACGCAGGCGCTGCGCGCGGCCGGCTCCTCGCTGGTGCAGGCGAATCCGGTCGTGCCCGCGAATCCCGCGAAGAATTAACCGTTGGCTGAGAAGGTAGCCGGGGCAGGCCCTGAACCGGAGCCGTTGCGCGAGCCCGCGCGACGGCCTGTGCTCTCGGACAAGAGAACGCGAACTTTTTTGAATCGAATACCAAGGGGTCGCGCTGACGGG
>CAZZWT010000200.1:0-6107 GCA_964657775.1 uncultured Candidatus Methylacidiphilales bacterium
CTTTTTTTAACTTATTCCGGTGGTGTCGGCCTGCTGGCCTCAACCACCGGCTAAGGTTATGGCAAGCCTCCGGCTTGCTAAAAACAGCCTACTCGGACTTTCGCAGAGGTCTCGGGTTGTCCGGGCCACCCCATGCTGCGCGCGTTTCTTTATCCTTGCCGATGCTCATCCTCCCGCCACTCTACCTCCGTGATTCGTCCTCTGGTGGCCGCGCTCCTTTTGCACTCGCTGGCCACCGGCCTGTGCGCGGAAACCTATCGGGATTGGGAAAAAGCCGTCCCCAGTCCGCGCCCGATTTCATTCCAGGGCTGGCAGGCACCGACCACCGATGGCTCGAAGTTCAACGAAATTGCCTACTCCGTTTTCCAGTCGCCGCTCGGCCATTTGTTCGGTCATCTCGATTTTTCCTCCTACCCGCCGGCCGATTTTCCGCTGCGCGTGCGCGTCCTCTATTATCGCCTCCGCGAGGCCGACAGAAACCGCGAGGGCAATGGCTTCAACCCGCACGTGCCGGATTGGACCTCGCCGCTGAAATTCGTCGCGCCCAACGCCACCCTCGGCGAGCTGATCGAGAGCCGCGAGGTGATTGTCCCCAGCGCGGTGGAGGGTTCCGTGCCGGTGTGGAGCATTTGGGCGCAGGATTCGCAGCGCGAGTACGATGGCATCTTTAATCCGTACACCGTGCTGGTCGAAGTCGCGAGCCACGATGAGGCGCTGCTCTCCCGCAAGCGTCTCGTCGAGGCCGTCGCCGGAGCGGACAACCGCAACGTGACGCTGGCCCGAACCAATTCCGGCGCGGAGGACTATGCGAAAACGCTGGGCGAACTGAGCACGACGGACGAATTGCCGAAAGAGGCCGCGGTCTACGAAGGCATAAAGGTCCTTTGGCTCGACGAGGCGACGCTGCGCGACCCGGCCTACCCGGACAGTTTTTGGCACAACGTTTTTTTCGCCGGCACGATTGTGCGGGGCCGCGACGCCGACGTGCAGGAACTCGCGCAGCGTCTCGGCCTCGCGCCCAATCAACGCGTGCTGCAGGGCGGCCTGTGGACGATCGGCGAGGCGACGAACGATTTGGTCGATCAAATCCGCTCGGGTCAAAATCCGGGGAGATCCTTTTACGCCAATCTCACGGCTGCCAAAAACCCGTTCGAGAAAGAGGTCGTCCTGGGGAAAAAACGGACGCGCGAACTGAGGATCTTTTCGATTGCGTTCCTGGTCAGCTTCACCGTTTTTGAAATCGCGATTATTGTCGGCAGCATCTTTGTGCTGCAGGGCGGACGGCGCGTTTTCCGCTGGTTGCTCATCCCCGTGTCCGCGATTCTCTACACCGTCGCCGGGCTCTTCGTCGTCCGCCTCGTCGTGGACTTCCGGCCCGAGACGCAGATCTTTCGCGAGGTCGATACAGTGGAAGGCTGGCCGGAAAGTTCGGTGAGGACGGAAATCACCCGCCTCGCTTTCAATAACGATCGCACCTCTTTCACGGCCCCGCCACTGGCCGATTTCAGTTGGTCGTCGATCGAAAGCGGCATCACGCCACTCATCCGTGTGCCCGGCGAAGCGCACGCGACATTTTCCATGCGCCAGCATTACGGCCGGTTTTCCACCGTGCAGATTGGCAACACTCAGTTGGCCGAGAGCCCCTGCACGGTGACGGCGGACCGGCACCTTACGGCCACGCGGCCCCTGCGCGGCGCGTGGTTGTGGGACGGAAAAGTGTGGCGCAATCTCGGCCCGCTGGAGCCGGGCAAGGCGGTTGCGATCGACTCGGCCGAAATCGTCATCGACCCGAAAGACGAGAACGACCTCGGACATCCGCCGACCCGCTACCAGAACGACGCCGGGCTGCCCGACACCGTGCGCGCCATGATCGACACGACTTATCTGAAAAGCCTCAAGGGCACGAACGTCGGCCTGTTGCTCGCCATCGACGCCCGCGCCATCCCCGAGCAGATGGAGGACGCCGCCGTGTCGGAGATTCACTCGCAGACGCTTCTCGTGCATCAATTTCAATGGACCGCGCCCGTCGTCACCACCCGGCCATGAGCACTTTCACCCCTCAACCTCTTTCGCTGCGGGACATCACCATCCGTTATCCCAACCGCGCGATTGCGATCAGCGATCTCTCGCTCGAGGTCGTGCCGGGCGAGGTCTTCGGCTTGGTCGGCCCCAACGGCGCGGGGAAATCCTCGCTGCTCAAATGCGCGGCGGGATTGCTCAAGCCGGCGCAGGGCTCCGTTCGATGCGGCGCGGTGGAGGTGACGCACCGCCCGCGCCTGACCGCCGGTTATCTCACGCTCATGCCCGACCCGCTCGGCGTCTACAACGACATCACGGCGGATGAATACCTCGAGTTCTTTGCCATGGCGTATGGGCTCTCGAAGGAAGTCTCGCGCGAGCGGCGCAACCTGTCGATCGAGCGGCTCGGCCTGGGCCCGTGGCTCGAGCACGAGGTGGAGACGCTCTCCGCCGGCTGGCAGCGCCGCCTGGCCTTGAGCCGCGTGCTGCTCGCCAACACGCCCATCGTTTTGCTCGATGAACCCGCCGCCGGCCTCGATGTCTCCGCGCGTAGCGACCTGCTCAAAATCGTCCGCGGCTTCGCGGCCGAGGGGCGCGCCGTCGTCGTCACCTCCCACATCCTGCCCGAGCTGGAAGAACTGGCCGACCGCTTCGGCATCATCCAAAAAGGAAAGTGGATTCCCGCCGCGAAAGACCAGATTTTCTTCAACCGCGGCGACCTGACCGGCGCCTTCCAGAAAGGCGCCTGGCGCATCGAGTGCTCGAACCCCGAGGCCGCGCGGCAAATCCTCGGCGAGGATAAAGTGCAGCTGATCGCGGGCACCGCGCGCTTCCGCCTGCTCGCGCAGGACCGCGAAGAGGCCGCGGAGCAAATGGCGAAACTCGTCCGCGCCGGCCACAAGGTCTACCACTTCGAGGCCGAGACGCTCACCCTGGCCGAGGTCACCCGCGACGCCCTGGAATCGAAGTCATGAAAAATCCCCTCCTTTGGCTCGAGCTCCGCATCCGCATCCGCGAGAAAAAGCTCTGGATCATCTCCTTCCTCTACCTCCTCTGCCTGCTCGGCATGAGCTTCGTCCCGCTCCTCAGCGGCATCGACCAACCCGACCAGTCCATGCAGCCACCCGCGCAAACCGGCTTCGCCATTTTCTCCACCTGCCTCTTCACGCTCATGGCGCTCCTCCTCATCATCAGCCCGCTCTCCGCCGCCGCCGCGATTTCGCAGGAGCGCGAACAGCGCACCCTCGCCGGCCTGCTCAATACGCCGCTCTCCGCCACCCGCATCGCATTCGGCAAGTTGCTCGCCACCTGGGTCTTTATCCTCTGGCTCATCGCGCTCAGTTGCCCCTTCCTTTTTCTCGGCATGATCTGGTCCGGCCTCGAGTGGTGGGAAGTCTTCTCCGCGCTCGGCATCATCTTCGCCGCCGGCATGGTCACCTCCACCATCGCGCTCGGCCTCTCCGGTTTTTTCAAGCGGACCATCACCAGCTACCTCGCGACGGGCACCGTCTTCTTCCTGTGGTTTGTTGTCTGGCCCATCGTCGGCGCGCTCGTCACCAGCCTCGGGCCCTCGCCCAATTCCGACGGCTACAAAACGTTCCAGGCTTTCCAATTTTACACCTTTTGGGCGCATCATCCCGTCTCGCCCTTGATCATGGCCTTTCGCAACGAATTCTTCGAGGGCAGCGACACGCCCTTCAACCCCACGCACGCGCTCATTTACGCGCTCGCTGTCTGGTTTGTGCTCGGCCTCCTCTTCTTCCTCATCGCCTGCCGGGGCATCCGCAAGGCGCTTGCCGACAAATAATCCGGGCTTGTCCGTCCCTCGTGCCGGAGCCAAAATCCCTCCATGCCGCTCATCTCCCGGTTCCGCCACCTGCTCCGGTCTGATTTGGAATCCTCCGCCGCCGAGCGCCAATTCGGCCGCGGCTGGATCAGCGGCGTCGCCGCCCTCGTCCTCGCCATCTCCGGTTTCCTGCTCGTCCCCGCCCTCCGTTTCCCCACGCTCTTCACCGTCCCGCAAATCCGTTCGATGTACGACCAGCCTCTCTTCCACCTCGTCCTGGAAGCCTGGATCGTCCTCGCCTTCGTCCTCGCGATCATCAGCCTCATCCTGCGTCAGAATAAAATCCTCGGCTTCACCGCGCTCGCCTTCATCGTTCTGGCCACCACGCTGGGTGGCTCCGCCTCGGTGCAGGAAGTCGCCGGCGGCCCCAGCCCCGTCTTCTTCGGCATGGACTGGTTTGTCCTCAACGTCATCTTCACCGGCATCCTCTTCGTTCCGATCGAGCTCCTTTTCCCGCGCCACAAGGGCCAGGAACTCTTCCGCTTCGAGTGGCGCGAGGACCTTTTCTACTACCTCGTCAGCAGCATGATGGTGCAGTGCCTCACCTACGCCTCGCTCTGGCCCGCGCTCACGCTTGTCGCGCACACTCACTGGGGCGCCTTCCGCAGCGTCGTCGCCAGCCAGCCCATCGTCCTCCAGTTCGTCGAGATCATGATCCTCACCGACCTCGTGCAATACTGGGTCCACCGCGCGTTCCACCGCATCCCGTTCCTCTGGAATTTCCACGCCGTGCACCACTCCGCGCAAGTCATGGACTGGATGGCCGGCGCGCGCATGCACTTCCTGGAAATCATCGTCCTGCGCGGCACCACCGTCATCCCGATGTACATCATGGGCTTCGAGCCCAGCGCGCTGCAGTTTTACATCTTCTACGTTTATCTTCACTCCACTTTCATCCACGCCAACTTCGGCGCCACCTTCGAGCACCTCGGCAAAGTCATTGTCACCCCGCGCTACCATCACTGGCACCACGGCATCGAAGCCGAGGCCGTTGATGTGAATTTCTGCCTCCACTTTCCCATCATCGACCGTATCTTCGGCACCTATCATCTGCCCAAGACGGAATGGCCCAGCGGCTACGGCATCCCCGGCCATCCGGTGCCGCGCAGTTACTGGCAGCAATTTCTCTATCCCTTCCGCAAACGTGCGGTGGTGAATTCGGTGACGGATGGGCGGGCCGAGTAGCGCGCAAGAAAGGTAGGCGGCGCAGGCCCTTGCGCCCGGAGCCGTTGCGCGAGCACGCGCGACGGCCTGTGTTTTCGCACGAAAAAGAACGCGCCCTTTTTAATCCGGATATCCAGGCGTCCCGGACGGGACGCTTCCGGCGCAGGGCCTGCGCCGGCTACCTTCTATCGCAGCGTCCGCAGATAACTCACAATCGCCCCGATCTCCTTGTCATCGTACTTCCTTGCAAAGCTCGGCATCTCCCCTTTCACGCCCTTGTGAATCGTCGCTGAAATACGCGCGTTGCTGATCGTCAGGTTGTGCAGGTCCGGCCCCTCATCGCCATGCGCGTCGTCGCCATGACATTCCGTGCAACTCGTCGCGAAGAACTGCCCGCCCTGACGCACCACCTCCGGCGCGGAGGATACCTCCATCTCCGGCGCTGCAGGTCCAAGCGCCGGGCCGGGCATCATCTGAATCGTCGCCGCCAATCCCCACGCGCCGCCCAGTGCGAGCAGCCCCATGGCCGCCGCGCCAACCGTTGCCTTTGTCTCAAGTGACATTTTCATACTAGGAATTCAGGATAAGTTCCCCGCCCCAATAACCCGCGCCCGCCATCAATCCCGCTGTGAGATAAAGCACGACGAGATACGCGATAAACCCGCGGCGCGACGCCCGCTCGCCCACCACCAAGCGCCACGTGCCCAGGCCCACCAGCCCGGCAAACGCCGGCCAGACAAAGAGGTGATGAAACAGCAACGCGCCATGGCCCATCGTCTCGCCCCGCGTCATGAGCAAGCCGGAAAGCACAGCGGGAAAAGTCCCCAGCGCCGCCAGGATGATGGTGAAGTAACCCGCGCCAAGCAGTTGCGCCTTGCGCGGCGACGACGCGGCCCAGAAAAAGCCCAGCCCCTCGAACAACGCCGCGACCATGCCGAGCGCCATCGGAAAATGGGTGCTGGCGCCATGCAACTTCGGCCAGAGAGAAGGATCGATTGTCATAGATTTTATTTCAAGGTGAGCTCGCTTTTGTTCGGGTGGCCCGGGCTACTTGTTGCCCGGGCCACCCCAAGGTGTG
>CAZZWT010000201.1:0-6100 GCA_964657775.1 uncultured Candidatus Methylacidiphilales bacterium
CTCGTGCTGAACCGGCGCGCTCTGCGTGTGCGTCACGGGCGCTTCCTGCTGGTGGAAGGTCGGCGCCGCCTGCTGTTGCGTGTGGAACGCGGGTGGCGTTTGCGGCTGCTGCGAGGGGCGGAATTCACTCTGGTTCTGCGAGTGATAAACCTGGCCGCCGTTGCCGCCCTGCGATTCCGTTTGCGGATGGAAGGTCTGGGCGGGTTGGGTGTGAGTCACCGGCGCGGTTTCCGTTTGCGGATGGAAGGTCTGGGCGGGCTGGGTGTGAGTCACCGGCGCGGTCTCCGTTTGCGGGTGATAGGTCTGCGCGGGCTGGGTGTGGGTGACCGGGGCCGTCTCCGTGTGCGTGACGGGCTTCTGCTGCTCGCCAGTGAAGGCCGGGTTGCCGCCCGCGTTCCCCGTCGTATGGGGCACCGCTTCGGCCTGGGTGGGCGTGACCGGCTTTGGTGTTTCGCCGGTGAAGGCGGATTCGGCATGCGTCGCCGCCGGGACAGGGGCTCCAGGGGGTGTCGTCGCGGCACGGTGGGTTTGTTCCACCGGCTGCATCGAGGTCAGGGGGGTGGTGATCGGCGACTTCACCGCCGTGTGTTCATTCGCGATGTGGGCGCGGGCGGGGGCTTTCGCCTCTGCTTGCTTTGCCTCCGCGATGGCCTGCGGCGTCGGTGCGGCGGGGCGCACGCTGGGTGTCACATCCAGCGGCTTCGTGATCGAATCGCCGCGATTGAACGTCGGGTGGGCGATCGTCTGGCCCACGCGGGCCGGCCGGGCCGTGTGCTGGCTCGCGGGGTTGACTCGTGGTGCGTAGACGGCCAGCGAATTGCCATTCAGCGTGCTTCGGCCCGCCTGATTCGAAGAAGTGAGCTGGACGGTTTGTACATGGGTCCGCGCGTGGGCATTCACCTCGCTCAGCGACGGTCCCCCCGTGGACACGTGACGGAAGGCGCCTGCCGGGCCCGCGCCGCCATTGTAGTTATTGGTCACATTGATGTTCGTGATATTCGTCGTGTTATTGATGATGGTGAAGTTGCGGTTTCGATCGGCGTACCGCCCCCGATAATTCCTTTCTCCTAAATCGCCGACCTGCACGAAATTGTAGCAGCGCGGCCCGAGGTGGCATCTTTGGTCGATATCACTGCCGAAGTGGAAACCGATGCCTAAAACGACGCCCGGCCCCGCATATTCGGCCCCGACAAAAGTCTCCGGCGGCAGCGGCGCCCAACCGGCATAGCCGCCACCGTAACGCCAGCTGACCCACGCGGGCGCCCAGCGATAACCGGGCACCCAGACCCAGCCGGTGCCATCGATATTGGCCCAGCGGCCATAGTGATACGTGGCCCAGCCCCACGGCTCGTCGGAGACCCAAGTCCAGCCCACATCCGTGTAGACCCAATGGCCATCGGTGTAGGGCGCCCAGTCGGGATCGGAAACATTGGGTTGGAAAACGTAGCCGTAATCGTCGGTCTGCACCCACTGGCCCTGGTCGCCGAGTTGATCGTAGAAAGTCTGGAAGGATGCGGCCTGGTCATCCTCGTCGCCGCCCTGATCTTGCGGAGCGGGTCCTTGGTCAGGCGGCGGCGCGCCCTGGTCCGGCGGTGGCGGCGGGCCATCTTGGGCACGGAGGAAGGTCGGCGCAAAGGCGAAAGTGGAGAGGGTGACGAGAGCCAAAAGGCGAGGCAGGTTTTTCATGAGGAATAGTTACGTTACAGCTTGGACGAGCGGGTCGCTCAGTTACTTCACTTATTGCGATCACGCCACCTAACCATTGCTCAACGTGATGCAATATCAGTCTGGTCCTTACGCCCCCCAGGTGAGACATCTCGAGACCAGCTGAGACCAGCTGAGATTAAGTGATACCAGGTGAGATGAGATGGGGTCGTTTTCAGGCCCGAGGTCGAGATCAGGCGACTCGTGTCTGAAGGGGAAAATTGAACAAATGAAGTCATGGAACTAAGGTAAACATAAAACAATAAAAGTCAACCTTAGTTGCGCAAAAATGCTCGACTCTCATTCTCTCACACGGCGACGGGCGGAACTGATCCTTCGGCTTCGCTCAGGATGACTGGGCGCGAAATTTAGTTTTCGCCAAGCTCTAGTTCGATCCTGCACGACCGCGCTACTTGATGCTCGAGTAGTTCTTATCGTCGAACTTCACGAAGTAGGCCTCGGCCGCATCGTCCAACATTTCCGCGGTCACGGTCGGCTCGATTTGGCGGTAGCGGCAGACGTCGAGAATATTGTCGATGATATCGCGCGGCTGGCAGCCACGCAGCGGGCGGCCAAAGGTGCGCATGTGCTTCTCGACAAAATAATCGACGATCTCATCCGCATAGGGCACGCCGCGGGCCTCGCTGATGATGCGCCAGATCGCACGATAGTTCTCGTGCGTCGGATCGTTGATCGGAATCTTGTACCGAATGCGGCGCAGAAAGGCGTCGTCGACGAGATCGCGCGGATTCAGGTTGGTGGAGAAGACGATGAGCTGGTCGAACGGAATCTCGATCTTCGTGCCGGTGTGGAGGGTGAGGAAGTCGATCTGCTTTTCCAGCGGCACGATCCAGCGGTTGAGCAGCGTCTTCGGGTCGATGCGCTGGCGGCCAAAGTCGTCGATCATCAAGGCGCCGCCGTTGGCCTTCATCTGGATGGGCGCCTCGTAGAAACGGGATTCCTGGTTCCAGATCAAGTCGAGCGAATCCATGTTTAACTCGCCGCCGACGATGATGACCGGGCGCTCGATCAGGCGGTAGCGCCGGTCGTACTTGCCGGCGAGGCGCATATCGTTCTCCGGCGGAATCTGCTTGTGATTGTACTCGTCGAAGCACTTGATGATGGAGCCCTTCACTTCCACCGCGAAGGGAACAAAGATCGAGCCGCCGAACGATTTGACGATGCGTTCGCAGATGGACGTCTTGCCGTTGCCGGGCGGGCCGTAGAGAAAGATCGAGCGGCCGGAATTCACCGCCGGGCCGACCTGGTCCAGAATCTTGTCGTCAAAGACCAGGCCGCGGAAGGCGTCGTGCAGGCGGTCGGCGTGGACGGTGATCTGCCGCAGCGATTGCTCGGCGATGATCTGCGTGTAGCTCTCGACCGAGATGGGCGCGGGGCCGACGTAGGTGGTCTGCTCAAAATATTGCAGCGCGCGTGCGCGGCCCGCATCGGTGATGGAGTAGACGTAGGAGACCGAGGCCATGTCGCCGTGCGTGATTTCGATCAGGCGGCTTTCCTTCAATTCCGCCAGGATGGGCTCGACGATATTATAATAGGGCAGGCAGATTTCCGCCGAGATTTCGTGCGCGACCATGCGCGAGTTCATGTACATCAAGCGCAGGACAAGCCCGGCGATGACGGTATCGGGGATGTCGAGCTTGGCCATCGACTCCGGCTCGTGCGGGGTGAACAACGACGCATTCGCGAAGAGATCGGATGCCATGGCCGGTATGTTTGCGAGGGGAGGGCCGCTTGCCAAGGAAGAACTGACGGACGGACACGAGATTGACCCACACGATTGATGCGATAATCTTTCCCTGTGACAACGAGACTTTCTACGCGCCGAAAGGTTTCCATTCCCAATGAAGTTTGCGAAAGGCTGGGCCTGAAGGCCGGCGATGGTTTCGACGTGCTTTGTTCAGCAGGCGGTCAAATCATGTTGGTTCCTATGAGGCGGAAGGGCCAAAAAGGACTTTATGACGCTTTGCGAGCGCTTAAGGGGTTGAAACTTCCGCCGCGAAATAAGGAATTGATTCGCGACATCAAGTTGTGAGAGTCCTTCTCGATACGAATGTCGTCTCTGAGGCGATGAGGAGTTCGCCGGATATCGCCGTTGATTCCTGGCTGCAAGAAAATCAAGAAGACTGTTATCTAAGTTCAATTGCAGTCGCTGAATCGAACTGGGGATTGAACTTCTGCCCGCTGGGTCCAAAAAGGAAAGCCTGAAGGAAGCGCTGCGCCAATTTCTACCATTGTTGAATGGACGCGTGGTGGTATTTGACCTCGCCGTTGGGCGACGATGGGGGAAGCTGTGTGCGGAACTCGAGCGGCAGGGTCGCAGGCCGCTTATTTTGGATAGCATGATCGAGGCGATGGCGCTCGAATGGAGAATGACAGTTGTTACGCGAAACACATCGGATTTTGTCCAGGTGCCTTCGCTCAACCCTTGGAAGAAGCGCTGATTTAAAGCGCCGCCAGCACTTCCGCCGTGTGCTCCGCCGGCTTCACCTTGCGGTAAATGGCGGCGAGCTTGCCTTGGCCGTCGATGACAAAGGTGCTGCGCTCCACGCCCATGTACTTCTTGCCGTACATGCTCTTCTCGACCCACACGCCGTAGGCCTGCGCGATCGCCTTGTCCTCATCGGCCAGGAGCGGGAACTGGAGCGAAAACTTCTCGGCGAACTTGCCGTGCGATTTCACGTCGTCCGGGCTCACACCGAGAACCACCGCGCCCTTCTTCTTGAATTCCGCATACTCATCGCGGAAGGAGCAGGCCTCCACCGTGCAGCCTGGCGTGTCGTCCTTCGGGTAGAAATAAAGGACGACTTTCTTGCCCTTGAAATCGGAAAGGGAAACCGGTTTTCCCGATTGATCGGGCGCGGAGAAGGTGGGCGCCTTGGCGCCGACGGTGAGTTCGCTCATGCCAGCAAGCCAAGCAGGCTTCGATGTCCTGTCAAGAGTACCAGCCCGCACGGGCCTTCTTCCTTTTACCTTTTTCCTTTACCCTCTACCTTTTGTCTTCCCGATGAGCTACCTCAAAGACCTCGACTATTCCGTCGTGCAGCAGTGCATGCATTGCGGCATGTGCCTGCCCACGTGCCCGACGTACATGGAGACGAAGCTGGAGCGCAACAGCCCGCGCGGTCGCATCTCGCTGATGCGCGCGATTGCGGACGGCCAACTCGAGGCGAAGAAGGCTTTTGCGGACGAAATGTATTTCTGCCTGGGCTGCCTCGCGTGCGAAACGGCGTGCCCGGCCGGGGTCGATTATACGCAGCTCTTCGAGATGGCGCGCGCCGAGGCCGAGCGCAGTCCCGCCGAGCAAAGGCCGCTGCGGAAACTCTTTCGATGGTTCCTGCTCGGGCAACTTTTCCGGCAGCAATGGCGGTTGCGTCTCGTGGGCCGCCTGCTCTGGATTTATCAGGCCACGGGCCTGCAAACGCTCGTGCGCCGCTCCGGCGTGTTGAAGCTGTTGCCCGATTCGTTGCGTTCGCTGGAGGCCAAGACGCCGACGATCAAGCGCCACTTCTCGCCCGACCTCATCGCGCCCGGCGAAGTCGCGGCGGGTGTGCGGCCCGATGGCAAAACGTATCGCGTGGGCTTGCTCACCGGATGCGTGCAGGATCTGATTTATAGCGACGTCAACCGCGACACCGCGGACGTCCTGCGCGCCAATGGCTGCGCCGTCGTCACGCCGCCATCGCAGGCCTGCTGCGGCTCGCTCCACGCGCACAACGGCGAGTACGAAATGGCCAAGGGCTATGCGCGCCGGCTGCTCGATCACTTCGACGTGGCGAATCTCGATGCCATCATCACCAACGCGGCCGGGTGCGGCTCGCATCTGAAGCACTTCGATCGATTGCTGAAGGACGATCCCAAGTATGCCGCGAAGGCCGCGCTGTGGTCGGAGAAGGTGAAGGATATTAGCGAGTGGCTGGTGGAAATTGATTTCCGCGCGCCGCTAAAGTCGGGTACAGAAGCCCGCGTGACTTATCACGACGCCTGTCACCTTTGCCACGGGCAAAAGATCACCGTGCAGCCGCGCGAGCTTTTGAAGAAAATTCCTGGCCTCGACCTCAAGCCGCTGACCGAATCCATGTGGTGTTGCGGCAGCGCGGGCATCTACAACCTCATCCAGCCGGAGATGGCGGACAAACTTCTCCAGCGCAAACTCGATCACATCGCCGCCACCGGAGCGGCCATCGTCGCCACGGGAAATCCCGGCTGCCTCCTGCAAATCACCAACGGCCTCGCCGCGCGCGGGGCGAAGGTGGAGGTCGTGCATCCCGTCTCGCTTCTGGCGAAGGCTTACCGAGCAGTCTGAAAATTTCGCACGGAGGCCACGGAGCCACGGAGACTGAAAGAAAAGTAATCAGCCCCTCCGTGGCTCCGTGTT
>CAZZWT010000202.1:0-6088 GCA_964657775.1 uncultured Candidatus Methylacidiphilales bacterium
ATAGACGAGAAGGTTGTCCTTCGGCACCACGGCAAAGTCGCTGGCCGGAAGCTGCGCACCCCGTTGCGCCGAGGCCTGCATGATCTCCGCGTTGTTGTGGCAGGTTTGGCAATTAACATCCTTCACCGGCTGCATCGGGCCGGTGCCGAGATGCTCGTGATGGCACGAGGTGCAGGAATGATCGAGTACGACATTCGCCACGTGGAATGCGTGTTGGGTGTGGCATTTCCCGCAGTTCGCATCGAGCGCCTGGTCGCCCACGATGGGGTGCAGCGGATCGACGCCCGCGACTGGCTCGTGGCACGCCTTGCAATCTTTCGCGATCTGGTTGTGGGCGCGCGAAATGCCGCCGGAAGTGTTGAGCGCCTCGATGCCCGGCACGGTCTGGGAATGGTGCAGGTAAAGCCAGCCGCCGCTCGCAGCGACCACGGCAATGATCAGCGCGACGAGAATCCGCGCGAACCGGAAGGAATTGATCGTCTTGAAGTAGCGGCGATTGCCCGCGTACTTTTGCGCGATCTGTTTTTGGTTTTTTCCCGGCGTGGGCATGTTAGGCGTAGATATAAGCAGCCACGACGGCGTGGACGATCGTGATCACCACCAGCAAAAGCGAAGCGGGCGCGTGCACGATCAGCCAACCATGCAACCAATAGTGGAGCCGGGTCTGGAGATCAAGCCGCCGTTTCTGGTCGCAGATTTCCTGCAACTCACCGAGCCAAACCTGAACCGCATCGGGCACTTGCAGCTTGAGCAGGCGGAACTGGTTGTCCGACGCCTGCCGGTCGCGCAATTGCGAGCGGCGTGGATTGACCGTCTGCAAATAGGGAACGACTTCCTGGTCGATGAAATGCAGCGCCGCCTTCACCGCGCCGAGATGGCCCGACATGACCGTAGCCGTTCCACCGGCGGGATGCTCCGTGTGGGGTGCTGCGTCATCCGCGTCTTCTTCCATCCCGCGCCGGATTTTTTCCGCGCGCATGGCGAGTTGGTTGCGGATGAAGGGAATCTGCTCGAAGATGGTTTCCTCTGGCAGATACTCCTGCATCAACTTCGGCACAATGTGCTGCAGCGTCAGTCCCCAAAATCCGCTGACCATGACGAAGGCGTAGAGCCAGAGCAGGAATTGCGTCATCGGTCCGCCGCCTTGGAAGCCACAGTGGAAGACAACGAGCGGGATGGTGAAAATAGTGAGCCAGATGTGGGCCTTTAACCATGTTTGGATACTGCCGGCCGGGAGCCACTTCTGGTTGCGCCGCGCGCCGAGCATGGCCGCGAAGAGAAAGATAATCAGAGCAAGCGTGCCGTAAATGAGGCCGAGCGGCGTCGCGCCGACATTACCGCGCAATGGCGGAACGGGTCCGAGCCACTTCGGCAGAGCGAAGGCCAGGTGCCACCGCTTCATTTCCTCCGGATCGTTGTTGGCAAAATAAACCAGCGCAACGCCGGCCGTCGCGACTGCGGTGGCCACGCCCCATTTGATATGCGTGCGATCGATTACCATGAGGTCACCCCGCGATGCGCTTTTGCCTGAAGATTTCCGCCCGCTTTGAAATTACCGACATTTGATTGTTGCGGCATAATTGTGAGGGGATAATAAAGGACTCAGGCGGAGATATGGCGAAACACCTTTTTTGTTTATTTGCTTCCGGCGCGCTTGTCACTTCCCAAGTTGTGCCAATATTCGCCGCGACTGCACCCACGCAGGACAATGTTCGCTATGTCGGCGCCGTCACCTGCCAGTCCTCGATGTGCCATGGCGGTGCGAGTCCGTCCAGAGACCAGTTCACCATTTGGTCGCATGCCGATTTTCACTCTCGCTCCTACGCCACGCTGGTGACGGCACGCTCAGTGCAGATCGCGGCCGGGGCGGGCATCGCCGATGCGACCAAGAGCCCGAGTTGCACGGTGTGCCACGCTCCCCTCGCCGGGCACGATCTGGCCCCGACCGCCACGGTGACCGAGGGCGTTTCCTGCGAGGCTTGTCACGGCGGAGCGGCGGCATGGCTGCGCAGCCACACCCGGCCTGATTACAGTTATGCGAATCGCGTCCAGGCGGGAATGAGGGATATGCGCAGCGCGTTCGTCCGCGCGAATACGTGCGTGGCGTGTCATCAGGTGATTGATCCTGCTCTGATCAAAGCGGGGCATCCCGAGCTAACGTTTGAGCTGGATGGGCAGGCCGCCTCGGAGCCGAGGCATTGGACGGAGAAGGCAGATTGGTTTGGGCCGAAAGCTTGGATTGTGGGGCAGGCGGTGGCGCTGCGAGAAGTTTGTCGGCAAAGCCTGAAGGCCAGATTAAGCGACCGTATTTTAAGGGAGCAAACTGACGCAATATCATGGGTGCTTTTCAGGGCGGGATTCGGACCCGCCACCTTGGAAGAAGTAAGCAGTGGCGACACGGAAGAGGAGTACGCTGCGTGGAGTAACCAGTTGGCGCAGAATATTTCAGCGCACGAATGGACGTCGGCGATGACGCAAAAAACGCTGACCGGACTAGCGGGAAGCTCCCTCGACTTTACCCATGACGGCATCTCTCCGGCACAGAGTCAACTGCGCGCCGAACGCCTTGTCCTCGGCCTCGACCGCCTCTTTAAGGCACTCCACGGAAACGACGCCGCCCCCGGTTCAGCAGAACTCGCCGCGCTCTTCGACTCCGTGCAGGACCGCACGCAATTCGATCCGCAGAAGTTCTCCGGGCAGCTGCAAAAGTTCGCGGACGCCATCAAATAGCGGTTTGGCCGGGTCTCGTTTCGACCGACTTTTCTAAATTTGCAAAATTTGCTATTTATTTAGCAAATATTAAAAACGCAGCAAACGGTGCTATACCGCCCCTTCCCGATTTCGTGCGAAAAAGGGGGCATGTCAGAACATTCTCTTTTTTATTTTCAGTCCGAACAGCTACTGCGGCCGTTGCTGGATCCGCTGGTCTTCCGCCGCCGGCATCGGCTGGGCGGGGGCGGGCGCGATGGCCACGGGATCGGTGAGCTTTTGTCCGTCGATCGTCTGCAACAGCCCATCTTTTTCGACAACGTCGCTGACGCGGAAGAAATCGCCGTTATCGTGCTGGAGGAATTTCGCCATTTCATCAAGGTGGAACGGACGCGAGCCGCGGCGACCGAAGACGACCGTCTGGTTCCCGCTTTCATCGACGACGCGATCGCGATCCAATCCGCGCGATACCGCCAGGGCCACGCCGTCCTTGATCGGATAGCTCGCGATGAGACGCGGGTTCGGCTTGGGATCGAAGCCTTCCGCCTCCGGCACGGTATCGGGCGACACCAACTGAATCACGCGCAGACCATTCTTCCCGTCGGCCACGAGCGCGAACATCGACGCGCTGATCGAGCCGATCTGCACTGCGCGCGCGTCGTTGATCACGCCACCGGCGTTGAACATCTGCGTCAGGCGCGGCTGCTCCGGCTTTTCGATATCGATGATGGCCAAGCCCTCCGCGCCGTTGGCGACGTAGACATAATCGCGCGCGACGTAGAGCCGGTGCGGCGATTTCAGGCTCACGACCGCACCGGAGACCGGTACGGGCCGGATCGGATCCTCGATATTGAGCACCTTGAGCCCCTGCGCATCGGTGACGAAGAGATACTGGAACTGCACCGAGACATCGATTGGGCTCTGCACAAAGCTGCCGCTGTATTCGCCAACGAGCTTCGGATGCATCGGATCGAAGATATCGACCACCTCAATGCCACGCGCGCACGCGACGTAGAGATGCCGCCCCGCCACCCACGACTTCATCGCGCCCGTCAGCTTGCCGTCGGGATTGAAAACGACGTCCTTGTGCAGGAAGTTATTCTGCGGGTCGCCGTCGAAGAGGCAGCTCACGTTGACGATGACGAGGCCCTCCTCCTTGTCGGTGACGAAGACGTAATTATAGATCGGGCTGAGCGGCTGTTCCTCGTTGACCGGGTTGTGCCGGCGCATCGGGTCATTCAGCAGCGTGCTCGGCAGCGCGACGGAAGTGGCGCAGGGCGTGCGCACATAAGTCCGCTGGCCCAAAGGCGAGACCGGCGAGCTGGTGATCTTCTCCGAGAAGCCCTTCTGGTCGATCTGCGCGACGTCGTTGACCTCGAGCCCGCCATTGCCCGCCGCCGTGTAGAGATATTCCCCGCGCAGCGTCAGGTCCTGCACCACGCGCCCGCCAAAGGGCGTGAGGCTGTTCTTGTGGTCGGCATCGTCGAGGATGCGGCCTTCCTTGACGAATTCCTCGAAGTCGTGCGGGTAAGCGATCGATTGGAAATGACTGCCAATGGCGGCCTGCGGTTCCTCCTGCTCGGTCCAGACGACGGCGTAGAAGCCACCCTCGCCCGCGCCGACATAAGCAAAGCGCCCAAAGAAATTGACCGTGCCCGTGCCGAAGCCGAGCAACTGCGCCATGATCGCGTTGTTGTCCTTGTTCGCGGAGAGATGGCAGTCGGTGCAATTCTTGGTCGTGCCGACGCCGCTGGTCGTGTGCGGGAAGTGGGGGTTGAACGCCTGGCCGCTGTAGCCCTCGGACGAGACGGTCTGCTGCTGCGAGTAGACCCATTCGCGATTCGCGTTTTGCGAACCGACCACCACCGCGCTGGAGGAGCGGATGACCGCCAGGCGATGATTCCGCACCGTGCCATCGATGCCGAGCATGAAGACGTCGCTGCGCACCACCTGGGGATTATAGGTGGTGAAATTGCGGCTGACCGTGCCCTCGAATTTATTGGTGGTCACACGCTCGTTCGCCTTCATCGGCAGGTGACAACCGAAACAGCTCGTCACCCACGACGAATGGCAAACCTGGCAATCCATGTTGTCGTTGTCGTGCGCCAGCTTGGTGTGCCGCGCCTCGGTCGTGAGCGGAACATCGCCCCAGGTCTTGCCGTCGCGGTATATCGTCTTGGCATAGCGGGCCTGCGCGTTGTAATCGGGCGAAAGCGGGTTGATCACATCCATCGTCTGCGGCACACGCCACTTCACGTCGGGGCTCATCGCCGATTGCTGGTAGAGGTCGGTCCCCTTCCAGATGAAGCGCGGGCCCCACGCCGTCGCGCTGTTATTGAGGTCGACCGGCTTGACCTGGCCGTTCTTGTCGAGCAATCCGCCGCTGCCGGACGTGATCAGCGTGGGCCGCTTGTCCACCGTGCCGTGGCAGTCGACGCAGCGAATCGTCGTGGCATTACGCGGCTCGCCATAGAGCATGCCGTTGCCGTGGTCATCCGCGATAAAATGGCAATCGACACACTGCATGCCGTGCGCGAGGTGAATGTCCTTGAGGTGAACCGCCTTGCCGAATTTATCGGGATCGTCCGGCGCGATTTTCTTGCCCGCGTCGTCAAGCAAGTCGCCATGCCGGTCCTTCTTGAAGATCGCCTTAAAGACCCAGCCGTGGCCGTGATAGTCGGAGAACTGCGCGTTCTTCAACTTCGGGTTCAGCTCGGAAACCTTCTCCAGGAATTTCAGGTCGCCCCACAGCCCGCGCGAGGCCGCGCCCTCGGGATTCTTCAGCGCCGAGTGGATCAGGTCCTCATCGGTCGGGTTTTTCTGTTCCTTCGGGTACATGAACTCGCCGTCCGTTTCCTCATCCCACCAAGTGAAGCCGAGGTACGGATTCACGAAGAGATTGCCCTGGTGCATGTGACAATTCATGCACTGGCTGCTCGGGATCGCCACGGTGAACTGGTGCTTGATCGGATGGCCGCGCTCATTCTTCGGGATGGTCGGGTCCAGGCTGTAGCTCAAGCCCTGGTTGCCGTATTTGGAGTACCAGCCCGAGTTGAACGGCGAGCGGTCGTTCGCGTAGATGACATGGCAGGCCGTGCAACCGCTGGAGCGGTAATCGCCGGGATGATCGTTCGAGCCCATGAAGCCGAGCAGCGGATCGTGCAGGCGCGTCTTCTGTGCGCTGAGCACGGTCGGGTCGATCCGCAACAGCGTGCCGTAACCGCGCGCGGAGAGGCCGTTGATGACCTTGCCGCCCTCCTCGTCGGGATCGGGGTTGCCGAGCTGCGGAGGGTTGATGCCACCCTTCTCAAAGACGCGGAAGATATTACCCGGCTGGCCGATTTCGAAGCGCGGCAGCGGCAGCAGTTCCGGCAGCAGG
>CAZZWT010000203.1:0-6054 GCA_964657775.1 uncultured Candidatus Methylacidiphilales bacterium
TTCTTCGCGGCATCTTCCTCGTCCTTGCCCTGGGCCAGCGCGGTTTCGAGCGCGGGCAAAATGTCCTGCGCCTGCACGTACTTCAAATCGCGGCGCTGCGGCGTCAGGAAAATATCGATCGTGTCGAGCTGCGCCACCATCTGCTCGATGAACGGCATGTTCACCGGGCGCGTGATGACCAGCAGCCGGTTCGAGCGCGGGTCGGAAATAATCTGCGCCGAGCCGGAGATGAGATTGTGCTCGTTGGAGAGCGGCTCGCTGTTGCCCAAGGTCGCCGGCACGGCCACGGTGCCACCGGGGGCGGCTGCCGCGGCAGGGGCGCCGGCGGTTCCTTGGCCGAGCAACTTATTGAGCAGATCGGCCGTCTTGTCGGAGTCGGCGCGGTTTAACTGGATCCACTCGCTTGAAACGTGCGCGGGCGGCGCATCGATCAATTCCTTCAGCGCAATCAACTGGCGGATGATGCTCGTGTTCTCTGTCAGGATCACGGCATTCGCCGCCGGCTCCGGCACGTAGACGCCATAAGCGTGGTTCGGCGCGACCTGGGTGAAGACGCCCGCTGCTTCCTGCGGGTTGATGTAGCTGAGCGGCATGTAATAGGTCACCACTTGGTCGTTGATCGGCAGGTCGATCGCGTTGGTGTAGAGCTTCACGCCTTCTGCCCGCGGGTTCTTCTGTCCCCCGACCATGACCACCTTCATGGTCTGGTCATCGACCGGCACCAGCGCCACGCCGTTGAGCAGCAGCGTCGCCTCGATCATCTTCAACGTATCCTGCTTGGACAGGCCGGTGGCGTTCACGCTGATCGGCGGAACGCTGTCGAGCTGGGCATCGCGAATCAGATGCTTGCCTGAGTCGGTCTCGTACAAATCCAGGATCGAGGTGACCGGTACCTTTTGGTAATTAATCGAGCCGGACTGGATGGGCGTGGCATCCTGCGCACGCAACGGTGCGGCGAGTGAGAGCATGGCCAGTGACGCAAGCAGCAGCCAGCGGTGCGCGGGCTCGCGTGAGAGGCAAAGGAGAGTCATGGCGATTCGGTTCATGGCTAGGGCGGGTTGGGTGCTGGAGGCGGATTAGCGTTTGGTGCGGGAGCAGGGGCCGGTGCGGCCGATCCGGGGGATGGTGGCGCTCCGGGGGGAAGGCGAATGGGCGGGCGATGGAAGCGGGTGAACGGGCGCGCCGAACCGTTGTTGGGGAATCCGTTGACACCGGCCGGCATCGGGATTTGCGGCGCCATGGTGTTGGGCACCGGGATGGCACCGGGCGCCATGTTGAAGGCGGTCGGACCTCCGGCCGCGCCGGCGGGCGGCACTTCCATCTTGAGCGTGAGCGGCTGGCCATCCTTGATCACTTCCGCGTAGGTGTTCACGCCGTCGCGGCTGCGGTTGATCGACTTCAGCGTGAGGCCGCGCACCGGCCGGTCGCTGGTGAGGAGAAAGTGTTCCTGGTTCTGGCGCTCGATCACGCTGGCGAAGAAAACGCCGTCCTGGTTCGCCACGCCAACGAGAAAATAATCGGGCGATTCCTCGCCGACTGTTTCCGAGGTCGCCACGGCGAAAGGCGATTTGACCCACAGCGCCTCATAACGCCCCGGCGCATAGTTGGCCGAAGGCAGGTTGGTTGAGGCGGGCGCGTTGGTGGGCGTGGCCACGGCGGACGGCGCAGCAGGCACTGCGGCGGGCGAGGCGGCAGGCAGCGCGCTGGGCGAAATCGGCGCGCCCGGATTGTCCGCCGGTGGAGCGAGGGTGGGCGCAGGACCGGCGGCGTGGACTAACGATAGTCCGGCCAGCAGGAGCGCGAGGGAGAGGGAGGTTTTCATGCGCGGTTATTTGTCCTTGAAATAGCGGGCGATCTGCAAATTGCAGAGCATCGATTTCTGGTCCTGATCGGCGCGGAGCGAGAAGGTCGATACGGCGAAAAATTCTTCCGGCTTTTGCAGGTCGGTCATCCACTTCACGAGTCCTTCCATCGAGCCCTTCACCTTCACCGTCACATTCACCTGCGTGCCCGACACGCCGTGCTGCACGTCGTTGATGTTTTGTTCCACGATTTCCAGTTTGTTGTCGCGGGCACCTTTCAGCACCTGCTCCAGCACCTGCGCCTTCGCGTCGCCCTCGTTTCCCAGCGGCGGCTGGTTCGCATCGATCCACGCCATGCGCTGCTTCCACAGGCCGGTTTCCACCAAGTCCACCTTCGCCTCGGCCTGGTCGGCGCGCAGGGTGCGGTAAGAGAGATCGAGCGCCGTCTGCTTTTTCGACAGGAAGTCGTAGGCAAAATAATTCCCGCCGATGAACACGATGGCCCCCAGCACGCAGAGCCACATCATTTCGCTCTTACTTATGCGCACGGGTCCCCTCGATTTGGAACTGGGCCAGGTCGTTCGGCAATGGATGCGGATTGGCCATGTTCAGGTTGTAATCGGCGAAATAAGGATCGGTCTTCAGCTTGTTGTAGAGCTGGAAGGCGCCCGCGACATTTTTGGCCTCGCCCTTGATCAGTACCTTGTTGTTGCCCGTCTCGAAAAGCGTTAGGTGGAGCTGGTTCAGGTCGATTGACTGGTAGGTCTCGAGCAATAACTCGAGCGGATAATTCTTCGTATCGACGACCGGGCCCAATTCCCGCCACTCGGCACGGCCCTGTTGCACGGCTTGCAGCGCGGGCGCATTGTCCGCCTGCCATTGCTTGAGGGCGTCGACGTTGCGGGAGAGAAGCACGACCTGCGAGACGACCCAGATCACGGCGGCGAGATAAACGACCAGGAAAATGGCCACGGCGCGCACGATCCACGCGCGGCTGGCGCGGCTCTTCCGCACTTCCGTCACGACGTTGGGCACCAGCTTCCAAGCTTGGCGTGGCGCGATCGGCGGAGGTGTTTCCGCCTGCTCGATCGGCAAGGGCAACGAGGTTTTCAGCGTCTTCAATTCCTCCGGCGTCACATCGGTCCAGAGCAGGATTTTATGCAGCGGCGTGAGGATATCCTGCATGGCCAGCGTGGCCTGCGCGCAGCTCAAGTCCTGCACCACGCGCGGCGTGATCGTGCCCTCCGCCAGGGCCTGGTAGTAAACGAGGTGCGGCCCGCGCGTGATGGCCATGGCGAGGCGGTCCTGCTCGCGCCAGATGGTCACCGTGTTTTCGGTGAAGGGTAGGTAGCGCGCGGAGAGATCGAACGCGGCGTAGCCCTCCGTTTGAATATCGGGCGCGAGCGCGGCCGGCAACACACCGACGACAATCAGCGTCCGCTTCTCTTCCTGCGCGACGATGGAAAAATCGAACACCGGTTCGCCGCCGCGCGGTTGCAGGCCGCGCAATTCAAGCTGGAGCGGAATCATCCCTGCGAAAAGTTTCGTATCGGTCTCGTTCAGCCAAAGCGGCAGGCAAAAGACCTGCGCGACGGGCAGCGCCAGCGTGGTGACGCGGCGTTGCTTGTTGTCGCCGGGCGTCGGGCAGACCTGCACCATTTCGGCGCTCCCCTTGCCGACAAACCAAAGCTCCCACGGCTCCGCGCCGGTCGGGCCGGGGAGGAGAATGGCACGCTGCCCCTTCGTCAGGGACCGCGCCGCTTTGGTTTTTACTGTTCGGACCATAAGAAATACTCAATAGGCGTACTGCTCAAGCGCGTTACAACGGAAATAGTGACCTGAGTGCCCTCGGCTTGGCCAACACTTTCTATGCGGCGATTACCGTCGCGCAGCGAGATCATGCTGCCCAGCGTGGTCATGGTCGTGCTGCTGATGCCCAATTCGCCCGAGAAAATGTCGGTGCTGGTGACCGGAACATCGTCGCTGGTGCCGGCGATTTTGTCGCGCCCGTTGCGCTCATCGGTGAAGAAGGCGACGCGCTTCGGGTCGAGGCTGAAGACGGCGGCGATGAGCTCCGGCGCCGCCTCGTTGACGTTGAGCGGGCCGCTGCTCCAGAGGGTGAAACTGTCCTGCCAGTTCGATTTCACCTTGTCCAGCGCGCCGGCGTTCATCACCAGCTTCACCTCGTCGAAGGACACAAACGGCTGGTAGGTGGGCCGCTGCGGCAGGTTGGCCTGGGCGTAGTCGTTGGCCTTGGCGCCGTTGAGGCTCTTCAAGTCGCCCGGCGTCACCCAGTCGTACATGCAATCGGCGACGGCTTCGGCCTGGTCGACTTTCATGCCCCACTGGGTGAAGAGATTGACCAGGATTTCGCGATGATTGTTTTTGAGGATGTAGTTGAGATTGAGCCGCGCGCCTTCGCTTTGGACCGTGACGTCGAATTTTTGCGTGGTGGTCGGCGTCTGGTGCAGGAGCGGATCGTCGCGGAGCAATTGCGGATTAAGCCCGAGGTTGAGGCCGCTCAAGGCCAACCCGCGCGCCTCGAGCGCCTGCTGGGTGTGGGTGGTGTGCTCGACCGAAAGCTCGACCATATCGACCACGCCGAAGACGGCCATGCCAAGCAGGAGAAGCGCCCAGAGGACGATGATGAGGGCGGAGCCGCGCGAATGAGAAGGTAGCCGTTGCAGGCCCTGCGCCGGAAGCCGTTGCGCGAGGACGCGCGGCGGCCTGTATTCTCGCCTTAGGAATAGCGCGTCCTTTTGACCTCGAGCACCCATGCGTCCCGCAAACGGGAGGCTCCCGGCGCAGGGCCTGCGCCGGCTACTGTTCCCATTCCAGCGTAATTTCATCACCTCGCCCCTCCCTGCGGCGGCGGCACCGTCTCGGCGCGGGGCCCGTTGTTTCCACCACCGCTTCCGCCATTGCCCCCGCGCCTGCCGCCGGCATTGGCCACGGGAACTGGATCAATCTTCGGCACCCAGAAATCCATGGTGGTGCCTTGAATGTCGCCGGCCGGTTGGAAATCGAACTCGACGAGGTTCGGCTTCGTGCCGCTGCTCCAAAGCTCGACCCAGGCGGTCTGGTTGAAATCGAGAAATTTCCAGTCGATCGTCTTAATGTCGGTCATCAACGAAGTCCAGACCAGCGCCGGGTCGTTCGTCGTCACCGATTGCAGCAGCGATTGGCGCGCATCGAGGGGCTCGCTGCCGGAGGTGGACGCGCCGGTCGTGAGGTCGGCAACGCGCAGGGTGTAGAGGCCGTTGGGCTGGACGGTCGCGTCGATCGCGGTGGCATCGTTGACGGTGCCGAAGAGAATGCCGTTCTGCACCAGGCCCTCGCCATCGCCGCGCTGGTAGGAGACGATGGTGCTTGCCACCGGCAAGGAAGTGAGCTGCCGCTTGAGATAGGCTTCCAAGGCACCGGTCTCGTCCTTGCGATTCTGGTTGTCCTGCAAGGTCGATGCGCTCTGCAGCGTGCCGGTCATCAGCGTGAAAACGGCCGCGACGAGGAGGATGAAAACGGCGAGCGTCATCATCATTTCGAGGAGGGTGAAGGCGGAGCGCGTTTTATTGGGGTGGCCCGGACAACTTGTTGTCCGGGTTCGCGTGGGGCTCTTCCACGCGAGCAAGAGGTCGCCGTTGATGCTCGGACCCAAGATTGATTTTGAGGCGATTACCACCGGCGACCTCCTGTGCCTGCGCTGCGCTGCGGCACCCGGACAACAAGTTGTCCGGGCCACCCCGAGTAGTGACCTCGTCGCCGAATTCTTGATCACGCTCATCCTCATGGCTGATAAATGAGCGTCGAGACCTCGCGCTGGTCCGGTTGATTGCGGTTGGTCCACGTCGCGGTGATGGTCGCGCGGTACATGTTGGGCACCGGTTGATGCTTCTGGTCCTGCAGTTGTTCCTGCGTGATCGAGATGTGGTAGGCGATGCCGGTGCCGTCGTCGGGCGTGTCCTGCTCTCCAGGCAAAACGCGCGCGGAATGGAGCAGCGCGAGCTGATTGTTCAACCCACGGACAGCGAGGTCGATTTGCGCGCGGTCGTGGGCTGCGTCAAACGCGCCGTTGAGCGCCATGACCAGTGCGAACGCGACCGTGGTGAAGATGACGAGCGCCATCATCACCTCGAGCAGGACCATGCCGCGGCTTGCTGAGTTTGGGTGGCCCAGGCGACTTGTTGCCCGGGTCGCGGAGGCTCGGCGAAGCGACAGGAAGCGAAGATGGAACGGAGTCGCTTCCTGTGATCTC
>CAZZWT010000204.1:0-6008 GCA_964657775.1 uncultured Candidatus Methylacidiphilales bacterium
CTTGTCAAGGGATCAGCTAGGCTGGTAGCCCGCCGCTGTCCCTAGCGGCGGATGTTTTCCTCGGGTAGCCCAGACAACTTGTTGTCCGGGTGCGCAAAGCGCACAGGAAGCTGATCCTTCGACAAGCTCAGGATGACGGAATTAAAGCCGAGTGAATCGCCCCGCCTTGATGTCCTCGTCAACCTTTGCATTTATCTTATCGAACTATCCCGCCGCAGCATCCCGCTCGATCTGCTTATCCCCTTCGTCTGACACGAATTCAGAGGCCACCTCAAACGCCAGCTCCTCCAGCCGCTTCGCATGTTGCGCGGCCGTCAACGAATCCGGCGTCGGCCCCGGCTTTTCCTTTGTGCTCAATGCGCCCATCCGGTCAAATGGTGTCTTCGCCAGCGGCAGTGCCACCCGCCCGCACAGCCCCCAAACCGGCTTCTTCAAGTTGCGCGCCAGTGCAGCTAATTGCGCCGGTGCCTTCCCCAGCAGCGACGTCCGGTCAAAGCTCCCTTCACCCGTGATCACCAGATCATGTTCCCGCACCACCGCATCGAGCCTCGTTAGCCTCCGCACCAGTTGAAACCCGTTCTCCGGCTTCGCGTTAAAAAATACCATCATCCCGTACCCACAACCGCCAGCTGCACCAGCCCCCGGCACCAGCGCCACGTCCTTCTTCAAGTCGCGCTTCACGATCTTCGCCAGGTTCCGCAGGCCCGCATCGAGCCGCTTTACCATCGCCGGGTCAGCCCCTTTCTGCGGCGCAAATTGATACGCCGCCCCGCGTGGACCGTATAGCGGATTGTCCACGTCCGTCGCCACCGTAAATTTCGCCTTGGGCAAATGGGCAGGCGGCACAATTTTCGCCAGTCGCGCCAGTCCGCCGCCATTCAGCGGAATGTCGTTACCCCGCTTGTCCAGAAACCGGTAACCAATCGCCGCCGCCAGCGAAATACCTCCTTCCGTCGTCGCGCTGCCGCCCAGCCCGATCAAGATCTCCTCGAAGCCTTCCCTCACCGCGAGCGCCAACAACCGTCCCGTTCCAAGATTATTTGTCTTTTCCGGATTGCGCCTCTTCAGCGGCACCTGGGCGATACCCGACGCGCTCGTCAGTCCGATTACCGCCGTCCGCTTATTCCCCAGCACGCCCCACTCCGCCCGGCACGGTCGCAATAGAGCATCCACCGTTCGCACCGCGCGCAGCTCGCCACCTGTCTGGCGCACCATTAATTCCATAAAACCTTCTCCGCCATCCGCCAGCATGAAATAGGTGGTCTTCACCTTCGGCCACGCGCGCTTCAGCCCCTTCTCAATCGCCTTTGCCGCCTCATCGGAAGTCAGGGTCCCCTTGAACTTGTCCGGGGCAATTAAAATCCGTTGCGGAAGTTTGTCAGAAAAAGAAGTCACCCTGCGATCTTTCGGCATGGAGTTCATAGAAGCCTGTCTCCCGTATGACGCAAGTGTGGCCTGCCGCTATTTGGGCCGCTGCCTTAGCACCACCTTTCACGCCATCGCCCGTCTTTCTTTGGGGGAACATCTCCTTCCCTGCGCGGTGGTTACAGTCCATGCCTTTATTTTCCACGCGACAAATCGGCTATGTTAAGTACATTGACCCTCCCCCATGTCCACACCCCGCCCCTTTCTCTACGTTAAATCCGGCTGCCCTTGGTGCAAGGAAGCCGAGGACTACCTCAAGGACCACGGCATTGCCTATGGCAAGGTCGACGTTCATGCCGACCCGGCCGCGCTCGAGGAAATGAAACGCCTTTCCGGCCAGACCAAAGCTCCCACCATGCGTTGGGACGACGAAATCCTCGCCGACTTTGGTGCGGACGAACTCGATGTCTTTCTGCGCGAACGCAACGTTGTCAAATAAAGAGGGTCAAACCGGGATGCGTGGTTCGCGGTCAATTTTTCCAATTCTGGGTGTACTGGCGTTGTTCAGCCTCCCCTCCCTGTACGCCGATGATGTCCTGACCGTGGCCGACCGCCTCGTTGAACAGCATCTCTCCTACATCTACGGCTCGGACGATCTCAAAACCGGCGGCCTCGATTGCTCCGGCTTTGTCCGGACGGTCTATCACGACTCCTGCGGCATCGACCTTCCCACCGAAGCCGACAAGCAGCTCGATTATTGTCGCGATCATGGCCAGGTTTGGTACTCCACTTCCGCATGGACACCCGCAACCCTGCAACCCGGCGACCTGATTTTTTTCGCCGGCCCCTATCCCCTTCCGCGCGCCTCTCAGGTCCAACACGTCATGATCTATTGTGGGCACGGCGTCATGGCGGGCGCGCAAGGTAAAGGCCGCCGCATTGACCGCATCGGCTCCGGCGTTGGTTATTACTCTTTCCTTCCACACGCCCCCGCCGGAGTCCCCGGCGAATCCGGCGACCGCTTTATCAATCACCGCCACGTCTTCGCCTACGGCCGACTCAACGTCCCCGCAAGCACCACCACCCCCGCTTTCGTCGCCTCCCGGCCCGAGCCCTCCACCGAGCCTGCCAAACGGCCACCGACCAAAACCGTCGTAGTCGTCACTCGCCCCGCCAAGCCCTTCGCCGTCAATCCCCGCATCGACTAGCCTCCTTCGGGTGGCCCAGACTACTTGTTGTCCGGGTGCGCAAAGCGCACAGGAAGCTGTTCCCTCTGCCGTCATCCTGAGCAAAGGCGAGGATGTGATTCTCTTTCTCCCAAAGATTTCATCGAGGCGAAGTCGAAGAACCTGGCCCCTCTTTCCCGCTGCCTTTCCCTCTTCAGTCCTCTTCCCCCCTCCGTGCGAAACCTCCCCTGCCTTCTCCCCATTTGGTTCATTTGGAAAATTTGGTAATTTGGTCTGTCTCTTCCTCCCTCCGCAGTAGAAAATCCCCTCCCGAGCCATGACCCATAAAACCCCCAAGATCGACGCTCTCCTTTCGGGCTTCCCTGACCTCCCCGGCTTCAACCGCCACTACGTCGGCTTCTTCCGCTGCTTCAACGCGCAACTCTACTACGAGGCCCACGACGTCCTCGAGGAAGTCTGGCTCCCTATCCGCGGCACACCGCAGGCCAAATTTTATCAGGGCCTCATCCAGACCGCAGGTGGCTTCGTCCACTTCCAGAAAAACCGGCTCGGCCCCGCCGCACGCCTCTTCGCCCTCGCCCTCGCGAACTTCGAGCCCTACCCCTCGCGCCACGCCGGCATCAACCTCGACACCGTCCGCGAGATTTGCCGCTTCCATCGCCAGGCCGTCCTCGACTCCAACGAGACCATCAACCCCTGGTCCAAAGATAACGCCCCGCAACTCGCGTTACCCTCCGCAGAAATAAGGTAGCATGGTAGCCGCCTTCGGCTCGAAGGCGGTGCCTGCTCTCGGGTGGCCCGGGCTACTTGTTGCCCGAGTGCGCAACGCGCACAGGAAGCTGTATTCTTTCAGTTGTAGCGGCGGTCTATGACCATCGTGCCTTCCTGGTAGCCGTCGCACTCCGTGCGACGGAATAGTCCCTACACCAAAAACCCACTCGCCGCGTAATTATCCACGCCCTTTTCCAGCGTGAACTTCGGCGTGTAACGCAGTGCCTTCGTCGTTTCCGTCAGATCAGCTTCCGTGTGCGGTTGGTAATGCGCGTGCGGATTATCGATGTACTCCGGCTGCCACTGCGTGTTCAGCACGCGATTCAAGTTCGCCACGATATCGTTGAACGAACGCGGCACGCCGCTGCCCGCATTATAGATGCCCGACACACGCGCGCGCGCGGCCAGGATCGTGCAGTTCACGATGTCCTTCACGTAAACGAAATCGCGAATCTGTTCGCCGTTCTTGAAAATCTTCGGTGCCTGTCCCCGGCGCATCTGCTGCGCCAGTTGCAGGATCATGCTCGAAGCCGCGCCCTTGTGCGTTTCGCGCGGGCCATAGACGTTGAAATAGCGCAATCCCACCACCTGCTGCTTCGGGTTCTCCTTCGCCCAGCGACGCGCAAGGTTGTCCAACTGCACCTTGGAAAACGCATAGACATTCGCCGGCTTCGGCGGCTGGTCTACCTTGTTGATGCCCGCCGCAATTCCGTACGTCGCCGCCGATGACGCATAAACGAGCCGTGTCTTTCGGCCTTCAAAATAATTCAAAATATTGCGCCACGACTCCACATTATCATTCACCTGCCGGAACTGATTGTGGTCGGTCGTGTCGGTGATCGACGCGAGATGAAAAAGCAAATCCACCTTGTGCCCGCCGAAATAATGCTTCAAATCGAGTCGCGTCACGTCGCCCGCGATGACATCGCCCTTGAAACCCTCGAGATTCTTGAAGTAACCAGAACGGAAATCATCCACCACGGTCAGCTCCGCTTCCGGGTAGCGTTTGGCCAGTTCGTGGACCAGGTTGGACCCCACGAATCCGGCGCCGCCGGTGACGACGATGTGCTTATACATATCGCAATACTAGAGCTACAGCTTCCGCTTTACGAGCCAAACAATGTAGGCGATAGCCGAGGCCAGAATCATGATTCCAAGCAAGCTCTCCTGCAGGTTGATTCCCGCAAAAATAGGAATCGTCATGATAATCTATCCGTCGGCGATTATCGGCTGATGTCCCGCTGCGACAGAAGCTTGAATTGATTCGCCTGCAAGACATTCGTGGCGCATTCACCATCCTCCACGTGCAGGGCCAGCGCCGCCTTGCCGCGCGGACGCGTCAGCAGCGAGTAGGCCGAATGGATATTGCACTCCGCCTGCAACAGCGCCGTCAGCACCGCCTTCAGATCTGCCGCACTGCTGGAAAGCTCCACCACGACCAGCGGCACTTCCGTGAATGCCAGTCCATGCTCTTGAAAAAGCGTGCGCGCCTTATCGGGATCATCCGTCACCAGCCGCACAATCGCCGCATCCGAGGTGTCCAGGATGCTCAGCGCCACCACGTGCACCTGCGCCTGTGAAAACATCTTCACGATATCCAGCAGGCGCCCCACCTTGTTTTCCATAAAGACGGAAAATTGCCTGACTTCATCCTCCTGCGGTCCCTTGGCCGTCTTCAAACCGGTCGTTTCCATTTCCATAGTATATGCCTCAACATAACCCCAGCTTGTCGCCCCCAGCAAGCGGCAATGCAAACCTCGTTCCAACGGCCCAGCTCCGGATAGATTTGAGTGGCCACCCGTCCCCGATTCTGGCCTGATGATTGCCGTTATGCCTCCCGTCAAAAAGGTTCCGGCCTCCAAGTCCCAGAGCCAAAAGGCGCTCAGCGCGGTGGCGCGTCAGCAACTCCTGCTCATCAACGGACTGCTCGACGAGGTGGCCCGCAACTACGTCGCCCGGTTGCATCGGGAAATCTCCGACCTCGTCCGCAGTATCGAACGCAAACAGGCCGACGATCCGGGCTTCTCGCGCCGCGAGATGAAGGAACTCAACGAAATGCTCAAGAAAATCGCCCATCTCCAGATCAATCCTGAGCGTGGCCGCCGCAAGGACCTGAAAAAAGTCGACGCACTCATCGGCGATCTTCAATCCACCATCGACCGCTGGTAGGTTATCCCGCCATGCGTTACGCCGTCTTCGATCTCGGCAGCAATTCGATCAAGTTTGTCGCCGCCGAGACGCGCGCGCAACACGTCCACATCCTTTACGAACGAAGTATCACGACGCGCCTTGCCGAACACCTGATCGATACTTGCGAACTCCGTCCCGAGGCCATTGCCCGCACGCTCGACGCCCTGCGCGAACTCCGCGCCAAGGCCGCCGAACTCCGTGTCGAACACTTCAATGCTGTAGCCACCAGTGCCGTGCGCGACAGCCGCAATCGCCGCGAATTTCTCCGCGCCGCGAAGGAGGTCCTTGGTTTTTCCGTTCGTCTGCTTTCCGGCACGGAAGAAGCCGAAACGATATTCTCCGGCGTCTCCGCCGATCCCCATTGGAAAGGCCGCGACCTCTTCATTCTCGACATCGGCGGCGGCAGCGCCGAGTGGGTCCAGGGCCATCGCGCCAAACTGGAAAAGCGCATCAGCCTGCCGCTTGGTGCCGTACGCCTGCGCGAACGCTTTCTCC
>CAZZWT010000205.1:0-5995 GCA_964657775.1 uncultured Candidatus Methylacidiphilales bacterium
CGAGTCTACACCCTCTGGGCTGTCTAGCGCACCGGACTTCGCACCCGCGATTTCCCGTGGCACGACTGTCTCCGCGCTGGACCGCGCCGCCGTCCTGATTCCCGCGCGCAATGAGGCGGCGACCATCGGCCATGTCGTGAGCGGATGCATCGCAGTCGGCTTTTCCGTCACGGTCATCGACGACGCCAGCAGCGATGCGACCGCACTCCACGCCACGCAGGCCGGGGCAACTGTGCTCGAGGTCGTAGGGCCACACCATGGCAAGACAGCGGCGCTACATCTCGCGCTGACCCGGTTGCCCGCGAACGTCGAATGGATCCTTTTTCTCGACGGCGATGGCCAGCATGATCCCGCCGATCTCGCCCGCTTCTGGAAACTTCGCGCCGAAGCCGACCTAATCGTTGGCAATCGTTTGCCTGATTTCGCGCGCATGCCGCTCCTGCGCTGTTGGACTAATCGCCTCATGTCCGCCGTTCTGCGCCGAAGTGGCATCACCGATAGCCAGTGTGGCTTCCGCCTTGTGCGCCGCGCTTGGCTCGGCGCGTGGTTGCCGGCGGGGCACCACTTCCAGTTTGAGACGGAGATGGCGCTCCTCGCCGCCGCGCGCCCCTGTCGCGTGGTTAATCTCCCCATTGCCGCGACCTACGCGCAGGAGGAATCGAAAATCGTCCCGTGGCGCGATGCGCTGAATTTCGCCCGGTGTCTCTGGCAGCATCGCCCCGCATGAACCCCGAACTGGTTCCGCCTCTTTTCCAAGCTTCGGTCAACTCGCTTGGCCAGCCGATCGTCTATCCACGGGAGGGCACGCCGGAGATTACCGCGCTACTCGTCGAGATGGCGCCCGGGCAGGTGACCGGATGGCACCAGCATCCCGTGTTGCTGGTCGGATATCTTCTGGAGGGCGAGCTCACCGTCACGCAAATTAGCGGCGAAAAACGCGTTGTGCACCCCGGCGAGGTATCGTTGGAGTCAGTTGGCGTCATCCATCAGGGCGCTAACGAAGGAACGGTTCCGCTGAAGATGATCGTTTTCGTGATTGGCGTAAAAGACCGACCGTTTGTGGTGCGTTCATCATCTTAGAACACCGATTGGCGCCTAAGCTTCAATTCTTGTTCTAGGTATTAATTGCCTGCTGGGCGGGCAAGATCTTTCATATGCGAAGGGTGCGGGGGACCTCGCGCCCATCTAGGATCCAAGCGCACTGTCCGAACTCTCCTCTCAAACAGCTCTCAAGCCTTTTGGTGAATGTAATGTTTCTGGACGATGGTACGGCGTATGCCCTCCCATCGTATGACTCATCTTTTTGGTCTCAGTCTGGTCCAACAAGTCCTGATTGCTTTAGGGGCGCTTTTTCATTTTGGCGCTTATTTTATTTTTGCAAAACAATGCGAGCACGTGCGTCTCTTGGAAGAGGCTCAGCGCGAGCGGGAACAAGCCGCAGCCGAAGCTGCCCAGAGGGGAAAAGCAACGCAAGAACCCGCTCAGCGTAATATCCTGCCGAAAGTTGTAAAATACCGCCGCCAGATCGAAGGAGTGATGGAAAGTATCCCCGAAGATATTCGTCCCGCCGATTTGGCCCGAACAGCCAAAGTTCACTTTAAACATACGCTGGAGGCATACCAAGGGGAGACGCAAGCCATCGCGCCAGTTCGTTAAAGCACGGGTAGCACCACAGCGATTATCTCTGTTTCATAAGTGGTAAAAAAGGCGATCGGTTGACGAATGGGTAAGATGTGCGAATATTGTTTGGAAATACAGTGGATCGACCCCCAAACTATCTATGAACTCCACATCTATTCTATGGGCCCAACTCGCTTTGGTCGGAGCCGGGACAGTCCTTCAACTCATTGCCTTCCGGACCTTCTCGCGAGATCCTGAAGTCCATGATGGTGTCCAGCCCGAGGTCAGCGAGGAGGTACCAAACCAATCTACGGAGAAAACCTCACTGCCGGACGAGCCGCCACCCGTGAAGATTCATCACCCCATCGTCGATCACACGCCGGGCGACCCCTTCGCCGAATTCCACGCCAGCCGGCTGACCAAGACGAAGCGGGTCAGCTTCAAACAGGAATTTCGCGGGCTACATTAGGTAGGGACGCCCCTTTCCCTACGAACTCGCGCGGAAAATCTCCGCGAAGAAATCGACCATTGTCTGCCACGAGCGTTTGTCCGCCGCGGCGTTATATTTCGCGCCAGGCTGGTTTAATTCATCGACGTGGACATCACTAAAGGCGTGCACGGCGTGGCCGTAGCTCACGATTTGGTAATCGACGTTGGTGTCGCGTAGCTGTTTCTCGAAGGCCACCATATCGTCCGGCTTTTCGTAGGGATCATCCGCGCCGCAAAGGGCGAGCACCTTCGCTTTTATCGTCGCGCCGGGTGACAGCGGTCGGCTGTCCAGTCCGCCGTGGAAACTCACCACCCCCTTGAGATCGAGGCCATCGCGCGCCATCTCGATCACGCCGGTGCCGCCGAAACAGTAGCCGATCGCAGCCAGCTTGGCCGGATCAACCAGCGGTTGCTTAAGAAAAGCCTGATAGGCCGCGCGCTCACGCTCGCGGTAGAGGTTGCGATCACTCTTATAAATCGTGATCTCCTTCATCCATGCTTCCGGTCCGCGCTTGGAAATATCCTTGCCATAAATATCCGCCGCAAAGGCGATGTAGCCCAGCTTCGCCAGCATCTCGGAGCGCATCTTGGTGTAGTCTGTGAGCCCGCGCCAATCGTGCACCACGATCACGCCAGGGCGCTGGCCTGGAACCGCATCATCATAGACAACATAACCGTGAAGGGGCGTGCCTTTCTCATCCGTGTATTCGACCGACTTTGTGACTAGCGCGCCTAAGGAGGGAAGTGTGAGCGAAAAAAAAGCGACCGCAGCAAGTTTCATCATCTCAACACTAAAACTCACTCAATGTATTTTGGCAAATGGTGGTCCCAGCATTTCACAAAATGAACGTAGCCACGCCCCTCACAGGCATGGCTACGTCTGCTTACTCACCCCAACAGTCGAAATTAATGTTGCATGGATGACTGTGTCGTCGCGGCAGGCTGCACCGAGGTTTCCTCGGTTGTGGCGGTCGTCGTGGAAGTCCGCTCATCGCTGGAGCAACCGGCCAGTGCCAACATCATGGCCAACATGGCACTGTACGAATATCGCTTTTTCTTCATGGTGTTTTTTTCGCGGGGCGCCTCCGTCGTTAAGGGCGCGCACCGCTTAAATTATTGTTCGGAGTTAGTGCTGCTGCTCGTCGTGCTAGTCGTTGTCTTTTTCTCGATGACTGTCGTGGTCTGGATCACCACCGGAGTCACGGTCGTTGTCACCTTGCGCACGATCACTTTGGAAGCGATCATTCGGTCGCCATCATGGGTGTAGAATACTGTCACCGGCACGCCGGAGCGGACGACATCCACGGAGACAGGATTGCCGCTTTCGTCGACATAGGTCGTGGTCTTGGTGAAGGTATAGCTAATTGGCGCGGAGGTTGTCGTCGTGCGAATAGTGATCGCATCCGGCGAAGACTCGGAGACAGTACCCGCCGAGGTGGTCGTTGTGGTCGTCGATTCCGAACTCATTGAGTCGTCTGCGACAGCGATGGCAGGGAGGCCCAGCGAGATGCTGATTGCTACGAAGCAAAGATATTTGGAGGTAAGGGATTTCATGGTGATACTTTTGTGGGCGGAACTGGTTTGCACTAGTTACGCGGTGCACAGTCTGTGCCACCAGTGGGTCTCCCTTGCGTAACCTGCTGTAGCCGAGGGTTCGCCGCTCGACATCAGCACGGGGTGTATCGCCCTCAAGCTGACATCGTGCGACCGAATTGGGCCGCACGCCCGCAAATTGCCGGACTACTTAATTCGTGTCGTCGTAAATTTCGTAAACGGTCGACGCGAGCAGCAACTTCACGCTCTGGCCGAGCGCAAACCAGGGCCGCGCCTCGGGATGTTGCGCGAGCAGCGCAAAATACTCGTCCGAACCGAATTTGACTCGAACACTCTTCTCCGCGTTTTGTGCGGAGACATTATTGTCGATCCACTGGTTCCCGTTTTGGAAAAAAGCACGCCCTGCGACATACTTCGCGCGTTGCGTGTATTGCACCACGCGTGTGTTTGCGTCGGCCGGCATCGATTGAAAGGTGCTGGTGGCGCGTCCCATCGCCATTGGTGCCGCCGGGGCCGTGACGATTTCCGCCTGCACACTCATCGCCTCAGCGGCCTCCACGTTGCCACGGCTCAGCGAGCTATCGACCGATGCGGTCGACTTCAATTCGTTCTGCATGCGGGCCACGCGAATCGCGGTCGAGCCATCCGTCTCGTGCTCAAACTTTCCGTAGGCTTCGCCCGCGGAAACCTTCGCCTGCTCATCCAACGCAAAATCCTTCATCACCTGATTCTGCACCGCGACATGCCGTCCGCCTTCGTCCTGCATGATGAGATAAGCCGTGTAGGGCGTGACGAGACCGAACTGCCGCGCGAGATCGGTCGCTTCCGATTTCAGCTCGTCGTTCTCACCGTGCAGCCGGATTTCATCGAGCAGGTACGCCACGCGGCGCGACGCCCAAAGGCGCGGCACGAACGGTTGCGCGTCGGACGTTTTCGCGAAGGTCACCGGCACCTTGAACGTCTGCGGATCGCCCCCTGCGCTGCCCGTGATCGTGCAATCGCCGCTGCCGTCACCACTATACCGTCCGCACAGCACGAGTTGATCGCCCTGGAAAAGATCGGGCATCGTCTGCGGATACATCTTCGTTACCTTGATGCCGTCGGGGAAAGTCAGCTTCACGTTGGAGAGCACAGGCTCCTTGATCTTGGCGAAGAAGTTGGAGACCTTCACCTCCAGGTCCTCCGTCGGCAGAATGTAATCGCTGACCGCGTGGGTATTCTCCGCAATGCGGTCGAGCAGATGCGCGTTCACATCGGTGCCCAGGCCGAAACAAAAAACACGCGTGCCTTGTTCGACCGCCGTGTCGGTCTCGGCCACGATCTTGTCGTCGTTCGTCTCGCCCACGGTCGGCATCCCATCGGTGATGACCACGACGAAGGGCCGGTCGCTCTTTTCCGGCCGCAATGCCATCGCCTGGTGCAAGGCGTCGAAAATCGCCGTGCCGCCGGAGGGTTTGAGCTTCTCTACAAATTTCTGCGCCTGATCAACCGAGTCCGCGCTGGCGGACGTCAGCTTGCCGAAAAGCGATTCGGGTTCCGTGGAAAAGCGGACGATCTCGAACCGGTCATCCTCGTTCAAATTCGCCAGACAATAGCGGAGTGCTTTTTTGGCCTGCACCAGCTTGTTGTCGTCGGCCATGGAGCCCGATGTATCGAGCACGAAGGTGACATCCTTCGGCAAGTGACGCGCCTTCGCCTTCGCGCCTGGCGAGGCGAGGAGCAGGAAGTACCCGTCGTCGTCCGCCTTATCGCGATAGGTTAGAAGGTCGAGCGAAACGTCCTGCTTCTGCGGAGCGAAGAAAAGCTGGAAGTCGGTGTCCGGGCGCACATCCTTCGCCTCGTAACCGACCACGGCATGATTCGCATCGGGCCGCTTGATCTCGACGTCGTGCGTTGGCGAGTAGATGGAGGTGAGGGGGCGGTCCGAATTCAACTGCACCGCGATGCTGACCTCGTGGATCGGCGCGGCGGAAAACTTCTCGGTGTTGAGCGGGTAGGTGTAGCTGACCAGGCCGGAGTCGGCTTTCAGCACCTCGCTGTAGGAGATTTTCACCTCCTTGCGGCTGTTGCCCTCGATGGGATAGACGTGGACGCGAAAGACGCCGCGGTCGGCGTATTCCAGCAGCGCCGGGTCGCGCTCGCGCCGCACAATGTCCTCATAAATGGCGCGCGCCTTGTCCGCCTGCAGCAACTCCGCCTCGGTTTCCTTGCCGTTGATTTCCATCGAAAATTTATCGATCTGCGCGCCGGTCGGGACGGGAAATAGATAGGTGCCTTCGAGCGTCTGGGCGTTCGGGTTGTAGAATTCCTCATCGATGCTCGTCGTGCAGAT
>CAZZWT010000206.1:0-5943 GCA_964657775.1 uncultured Candidatus Methylacidiphilales bacterium
GACGGGCTGCTGATTTTGGTCCAGCTAACCGGATTATTCGCCGTACCGCTGAAGGGCAAGACGGTGACGCCGCATCTTGGCCAGTGGCGATATAGTAGCGGCTGTCAGTTTCATCGATGGCGAAGTCGGCCAGGTACTTCGGAATCGAGATCATTCCTATCTGGACGGGCGCACCAGTTCCGGTCGTTGAATACCGATACATTTGGGTCACCTGCATCCCGGAGTTTGGGTCGGTTGTGGTCAGCGAAGCATGAAGCTCCGTGCCAGCGGCGTTGCGGCGCAGCAGGCTTGGCGTGATGTTGCCCATGGAGGTAGGGGAAAAAAACGCCGGGCCCGATTAGGTGAGGACCTGACCGGTAGATCGTCGATGCCGTATAGAAGACGGAATTTCCCGGGGCATAGGAAAGGGCGGTGAAATCCGGCGTGGGCCAGGTGGTGCTGTAATCGTCGTTGAGAAGATTGAGCACCATGACGCCGGAATTGGAGGTGAGCAGAAGTTGGTTGGCGGCGCTATCGACCGCCCCCAGATTCGCCCCGCCTGGAGGGATATAACCGACGAATTGCGAGAGCGAAGCGGTCGCCTCATCGAGAAATAAACCTACCCATGTCAACAATTGCCCCACGTGTAACACGAGAAATCGGCTTATATTTTATACGGGGACAGCAGGCTCTCGTTCGTCCGATAAATTTCGACCCGTGCGGAGCACTAAGAAGTTGAAATTATATTTTTGTATAATAACGTTATGGAATGCTTTCCGTGGCCGAAAAAGTGATCCAACTCCGAGAACTGCTGTCTGAGCAGTTGGGAGGAGGTGCCGTTGCTGGGGAAGAGACTTATAAGACTGGTTTTGCTCCACTCGATCAGTATAAAATCCCACGCTCGGCGCTCACGGAAATTCACTCCACACCCAGTGCCGGACCGGGAGGCGCGCTCGTGCTGTATGGGCTGTTGCACGCGGCCATTCAAAAGGGCGAGAGAATCATCCTGATTGATGGCGGATCAGCTTTCGCGCCCAAGGCGTTGCCGCAAGTAGAGCTCAATCGCTTGTTGTGGACGCGTTGTCGCACGGCACCGGAAGCGATTAAGGCGGCTGATCTTGCGGTGAGGGATGGCAACGTGCCGCTTGTCGTTATGCTGCTTACGGTCAATCCGCTCACGGAATTGCGGCGCATTGCGCCGAATGCCTGGCATCGGCTGCAAATGTTAGCGGAGAAATCCGGGGTGACGCTGCTTGTCTTTACCCCCTTGGCGCTGATCGGCTGCGCCCGATTGCGTTTAGCGGTGGGAGGCGCATTTCCGCTGCAGCGGCTGCATTTGCTTCGGACGGATTTGATGCCGGCGCTGGATATTCACGTCGAGAGACGTCGTGGGGGAAGGAGGTGTGAGGATGAAGAAATACGCCGTTCTGTTTGCGCCTGAATTTCGATTGCAGGCCACGCTGCGTCATCAGCCCAGCTTGATCAGCCGCCCCGTGGCGTTGCTTGAGGTCCAAGGCACGAAGTCGGTCGTAACCGAGATTAATGCGATAGCGAATGACTTTCAGGTGATGGCCGGCATGACGCCGACGCAGGCGCTGGCCCGGTGTCCTGAGTTGCATTTTGTGCAGGGGAACAAGGGTCAGGAGCGTTCCGCCCAAGATGCGCTGCTGCAAAGCGCGGGAAATTTCTCGCCTTTCATCGAATCAACCGCACCAGGTGTTGCCACGGTGGAGCTGCCGGCGGAGCGTGAATTTTCGCCGGCCTCACTGCAGGATCTCGTCATTGTTCCGCTCTGCGCAATGGGTCTGGATGTGCGAGTGGGCATCGCATCAACGCCCAGCCTGGCACTTTTGGCGGCGCGGTTTGCCCGCCCCGTGAAGCTCGTTTCCGATGCGATTTCGTTCCTGAATCCCTTGCCGATTTCTGCTTTGCAGCCGACGGATGAAATGGCGTGTGTCCTCAAATCATGGGGAATCGCCACGATTGGCCAATTCGTCGCCCTGCCGCGGTCCCCAATGTGGGATCGATTGGGGCCGGATTCCGTAAGGCTGTGCGAAGCTGCCACGGGTGGAAGAGACCGCCCGTTGAGCCTGGTCAACACACCGGAATTTTTCTCGGAAGAAACAGATCTCGATTATCCCATCGAGATGTTGGAGCCACTGCTCTTCGTGCTGCGCCGTAACCTGGAACAAATCTCCTCGCGGCTGGGCAATGCCTATCTCGTGGCGGGGCGCTTGCGGCTGGTCCTTCGCTTCGAGCGGGGCGAGCCTTACCAGCGCACGTTCACGCTGCCCCACCCCACGCGTGAGGTGCCGCTGCTCTTCCGCATGCTGCATACGCATCTGGAAGGTTTCACATCGGAAGCTCCTATTATCGGTCTGGAAATCGCGGCCCAGCCGACACGTCCCCAGGCCGAGCAATTCAGCCTGCTTGATCGCGGCCTGCGCGATCCACACCAGTTCACCGAAACCTTGGCGCGTTTACTGGCGCTGCTTGGGCCGGATGCGGTGGGCTCGCCCGAACTGGAACCGTCGCATCATCCGGACGCATTTCATTTGCGGCCCTTTGATATCACCAGCGCCGCGCCGGCGAAAGACACGGAATTGCTGGTCGGTGTGCCTTGGCTGCGCTTGAGCCCACCGGTTCAAGCCAACGTGGTTTTGAATGACGCCAGCCCGGCGTATCTCTATTCCCAGCGCAGTACGGGGCCGATTCGCGACGTTCGCGGTCCGTGGCAAATGGAGGGTGACTGGTGGGATGCGCGCCATTGGTCTCGAGAGGAATGGGACATCGCCACGGATGACGGCATGTACCGGCTCGTCCATGCGGGGGAACAGTGGTTCCTCGATGGCATTTATGCGTGAGGAAGCATGGCCTACGTTGAACTTCACGCTCGTAGTGCCTTCAGCTTTTTGCGCGGTGCTTCCCAGCCCGAGCACCTCGCTGAAGCCGCCCTCGAACAGGGACTCGAAGCCATGGCGCTGTGTGACCGCAATGGTGTCTACGGTGCTCCGCGCTTTTACTCCGCGGGACAGAAACATGATTTTCGCGCGCTGGTGGGCAGCGAGTTGACGCTGGAAGACGGCGGTGTGCTGCCTGTCCTGGTGAAAAACCGCACCGGCTATCGCAATCTTTGCCGGCTGCTAACCCAGGCACTGCTGCGCGCTCCGAAGGGGCAGCCCCGTGTTCTGTGGAGTGAACTGGAAGAATTTCACGAAGGAATGACGGCGATGACGGGCGATGAGGAGGGGCCGTTGCACGCGGCCATCCATCGAGGCGATCGACTTGAAGCCGAGACCACGCTGCACCGACTCATTCGCATTTTCGGCCGGGACGATGTTGCCGTAGAAGTGCAACGGCATCGCAGGCCGGACGAAGATCGCATTATGCACGGCCTGACCGAACTGGCTCGTACGCAAAACGTGCGTCTGGTGGCGACCAATGGCGTCGTTTATGCCGCGCCGTGGGGACGCGACGTGCTGGACGTCATGACCTGCATCCGTCAGCACACGCATCTCGACGCGGCAGGACTGCTGCTGGCCATTAATTCGCAGCGGCACGTTAAATCCCCGGCGCAAATGAAGGCTCTTTTCGCCGATATGCCGGAGGCGATCACGAATACGGAGCGGATTGCGGAGCAGCTTGAATTTACGCTCGACGATCTCGGCTACGAATTTCCGCATTTCCCGGTACCTGTCGGCGATACGATGGAAGGCATGCTGCGCAAGCTGACTTATTTTGGCGCCCAGCAGCGTTATGGTTCGATTACGGGTCTTGTGCGCCAGCAGCTTGAAATAGAACTCAAGCTTATCGGGCGCTTGGGCTTTGCCGGGTACTTCCTGATTGTTTGGGACATCGTGAACTTCGCGCGCGAGGAAGGCATTCTCGTCCAGGGGCGCGGCAGCGCGGCCAATAGCGCGGTATGTTATGCGCTGGGCATCACGGCGGTAGATCCCGTTGGCGGCAAGTTGCTCTTTGAGCGATTTCTCAGCGAGGGCCGCGCTACGGGCAAGCACAGGAGTTGGCCCGACATCGACCTCGATCTCCCCAGCGGCGAGCGGCGCGAAAAAGTGATCCAGGAAGTTTTCCGCCGCTACGGAAAGCACGGTGCGGCCATGACTGCGAATGTGATTACCTACCGAGGGCGAAGCGCCATGCGCGAAATAGGCAAGGCCCTTAACTTTGGTGAAGACATCCTGAAACGGTTTTCTGATCTCTTCGCCTCGGGCGACTTCGCGCATACCATCGAGCTGGAAGACCAGATCGTGCGGGCCGGCATCCCTCGAGAGCATCCACGCTTTCGGGCGCTGGTGCAGCTTTATCGCCGCATCTATGGCCTGCCGCGCCACCTCGGCCAGCATTCGGGCGGCATGGTCATTTGCCAGCACCGGCTCGATGAAATTGTGCCGCTGGAAAATGCCTCCATGCCGGGCCGCGTGGTCGTGCAGTGGGACAAGGACGACTGCGAAGATCTGGGCATCATCAAGGTCGATTTGCTGGGCCTTGGGATGATGGCGGTGCTGCAGGACGCGGTGGAACTGACGCACCAGCGTGGGCACGGCGTCGATCTCGCCCAGATTCCGAAGGTTGATGCCGCCACCTTCGAGCTCATGCAAAGGGCCGACACAATCGGCACCTTCCAAATCGAATCGCGCGCGCAGATGGCCACACTGCCGCGCATGAAACCGAAATGTTTTTACGACGTGGCGATCGAGGTTGCCATCATCCGGCCCGGCCCCATTGTCGGCCACCTCGTTCATCCTTACCTGGCCAGACGTAGCGGAAAGGAAGCGGTCGAGTACATCCATCCCGACCTTAAGCCCACGCTGGAACGGACGCTCGGTGTGCCGCTTTTTCAGGAACAGATGCTTCGAATCGCGATGATCATGGCCGACTTCGATGGCGGCGAGGCGGAGGAATTGCGTCGGGCCATTTCCTTTCATCGCTCCCCGGAGCGGATGGAGAAAGTAGTGGCTAAGCTGCGCCACAATATGGTGCGCAAGGGTGTCACCGCCGATGTGCAGGAGCGCATTATTTCCTCGCTTAGTTCGTTTGCGCTCTACGGTTTTCCCGAAAGCCATGCGCTTAGCTTCGCATTGTTGGCTTACGCGAGTTGCTGGCTGAAAGTCCATCGTACCCTCGAGTTTTATTGCGCGCTGCTCAACAATCAGCCCATGGGATTTTACTCACCCGCGACGCTGGTGAAAGACGGCAAGCGGCATGGCGTCAAGTTCCGGCCGGTCTGTATTATGCGATCAGAGGAAAAATGTACGATCGAGCAGGATGACTCGGTCCGCCTGGGGCTAAACTATGTTCAGGGTTTGAGCTCCGAAAACGCATCGAACATCGTCAACGAACGAAAAAATCGTCCCTTTGCCGGCATGGCTGATTTTCTACGTCGCGTTCCATTAATCAAAAATGAGAGGCGTGTGCTGGCGAAGATCGGCGCTTTGAATGGATTGGGGCGTCACCGTCGGTCCGCGCTATGGGACGTCGAATCGCTCTTCGATCCTGATGATCTCCTGGCGCAAACGAATGAGCAGTCCTCCGCACCTCTCGTGGCGATGAGCTCGCTCGAGCGTCTCCAAGCGGACTACGACGGCACACGGCTGACCACCGGGCCGCATCCGATGACATTTGCGCGCGCGCAGCTTCCCCACGTCACCCGGGCCACCGATCTTGCCCTGGCCCAGACTGGCGCCCGGATCACCATCGCTGGCGTGGTTATTTGTCGTCAACGCCCCGGCACCGCCAAGGGCCATGTCTTCATCAGCCTCGAGGACGAAACAGGAATCGCCAACGCCATCGTGCTGATCCAGGGCGTGGTGTTCGCCTATGCCGGCATCGAGATCGTGGGCACCGCGGCGGGCGAGGCGCAGAATCCCCGCGCCGTGCTGCCGCGCGCCATCAACAATGTGATCTGGCGCATCTGCATCTTCTATATCGGCTCGGTGATCCTGTTGG
>CAZZWT010000207.1:0-5901 GCA_964657775.1 uncultured Candidatus Methylacidiphilales bacterium
ATTTGTGCAGGATGGCCCATGTGCAGTGCGGCACCTCCGGCCGGCGCGCGATGAGCTTGAGCAGGCGATGGCAGCGAAGCGCGAGCAACGTGGAAATTTGCAGCGAGAGGCGGCTGGCAAAGGGATGCCGGTCCTTGAGCAACTCCACGAACTGGTCGTGTTCGATGACGATGGCCTTGACGTGGGTCACGGCGACCGCACTGGCGCTGCGCGTTTCACCGGAGAGCATGGCCATTTCGCCGAGGAACTCGCCCGGCTTGACCAGGCCGAGGGCGATGTTCTCACCTTTCTTGCGCGTCTTTTTGAGGATGCGCACTTTGCCCTGCGTGATGACAAAGCAATCAGTGGCCTTGCTGCCTTCCTTGAAAATGACGGAGCCGGGCTCATGCTCAACCAGCTTGGAGCCGGGGAGTTCCCGCAGGAGCTCCTGGGGGGAAACACTCGTGGGCGCGAGGCGTTTCCGGGACGATTTCTTTTTTACGGCCATCCTGATTTCATAGCCCCCACGCGCGTTTTTGGCAAATGGGTTTGTGTGTCACGATCTGATTTTGCGCGGCCTACCAACCCTCCGTCACTTCCTTCACGAGATTATTCGCGAGGTCCTGCGCGGCGAGCGGCAGCGCCTGGCGTTCCCCTTCCTGAATGTCGCTCTGCGTGAAGTAGGTGGTGCTGCCGATGACGGCGGCGTTCTCGAATATCTTGCGGCCCAGCTTGCGGTTGACGTAGGTGCAGGTGGCCTGGATAGTGAGCTGGTACTCAGCGGTGACCAGGATGTCGTTCACACTGCTGCGCACCGGCGTGTGCTGCACGTTGGTGATGACGATATCGAGTTCGGAATCGGCGTACTGGCTCTGGTTCACCTCGAGCGTGCCGTCGGTGTTGAAGCGGCGGATGACGGCGTTCGTCACCGTCAACTGCAGATCCGGATCAAGGCTGGTGTTCTTGGCCATCGGTACGTAGACGCTGCGCACGCCCTGCAGGTTCCGTCCGGACGTATTGCCGACACGATAACCGGCGCAACCGGAAAGAGCCAGCGCGCAGGCAACAAATACAGAAGGCCGGACGGCCCAGGAGAAAGGGCAAGCAGCGGACAACAAAGAACGGATCATTTCGGCAACGGGGTCGAGTCGGGCGGACTGGCCACCGGCTGGGCGGAACTCGGGAGGTTCGTGGTCGCCGCCGCCGTCTCACCGGGCGAGGAGCTGGTCACCGGCGCGTTGGGGTCAACCGGAAGAGCACCGGGATTGTTGGGATCGGGCGGGGCAGCGTTGGGCACGGGCACGCTCGGCGGCTCCGCGGGCAGAGGGCCGGCCGAACCAGCAGCGCCTGGCGCCACCGGACCGGTGGCAACCTTCTGCCCCGGGGGCACGGCAGGATTGCCCGAGCCATCCGGCCCGATACCGCCGGGCAGTGCCTCGACGATCGGACGCAATTCCTGGATGCGCTTCTTCGCGATCTGCGACTGCGCGGAATTCGGATCTTCCTTGACGACTTCGTTGTAATAGATGAAAGCCGCCCGCGTTTCATGCTGCGTCTCGTAAAACTTGGCGATCTCGAAGGCGCCCTGCGTCTGCTTCTGGCCGAGCTTCTGGATATTCTCCTGCGCTTGCGCCGCCTTGTCGCTGTCGGGATAGCGGACGAGGTAATCCTGGAACGCATCAACGGCCTTCTTGGCCGCACCCATATCGTAGTCGCCCATCTGGCACGACTTCATCCACGCGTAGCCGATTTGGTACTGCGCATTTGCGGCGACGGAGCTGGTGGGATAATTATCGAGCACGGTCTGGTAAGCATCGACCGCGTCGGTGTACTTGCGCTGGTTCTCGCGCGCGAGGCCAATGTTGAATTGGCACTGCGGCGCATACGTTCCATAAGGCGCATTCTTGATCACGCGCTGGTACATTTCGATCGTACGCTCCATCGAGGGGCCGACCGGTATTTTCCAGATGCGCTGCGGCTCACCGGCGAGGTAGAGATTGGCGATGCGGTACTGTTCGTCGAGCGCCTGCTCGAAGTAATCGCTGGAAGGATACTTGGTAACCATTTTCTGAAAGGCCTGAAAGGCGTTATAGAAGTCCGCTTTGTCTTCCAGAATTTTGCCGAGGCGGAACTGCGCTTCGGGCGCGAAGAAGGAGAGCGGCCAGCGGCGGAGCAGGCCCTTGTAGGCTTTCTCGGCGGCGTCCTTCTGGCCTTCGGCCTCGAGCTTGTGAGCCAATTCCAACTGGTCGCGAGAACTCGACGCCGAGACGTCACCACCGCTTTCATCGGACCAGCCTTCGCCCGGGCGCCACACGAGAGTCGCGTGTGAAACCGAGGTAACAAGGGTAACCGCGAGGAGGCCAAACAGGAAAAAGCGGAGGCGGCACATGGAAGCGTTGAGAATACCAAATCGGTCGAGCGGGTCAAGCCGATGCCGACCCGTTAAATTGAGCCAGAATGAGGCCCTTTGTTAATTGTACCAAATGAAATCAAAAATGTGATACAAACTTTCCGAAGTTGGCTGAGTTGTTGCTTAAAGGCGATATGTCTCCCCCATTAATAGCGCTTGAAACCAGTTGGGGAGGGTGCCGCGGCTTTCCAGAGTTTGGCGCTTACTTTGGATTCCACCAAGTCCTCCTAACTCCTCGACCATTATGATCAAAAAAATAGCATCCCTGCTGGCGAAACGGCGTACGCTTCATGCCGAAATGGAAATCGATCACATCGAGCTGTCCCCGGATTCCTTTATCCTTGGGCTGCACCTGATCTGGAGGAATACCACCGACCAGCCGATCGAGATCCTTGAAGTCACGGTCGATCTTTTCCATCAGGTGAAACCGGGAACGCCCCTCTCGCTCACCTACCATGGCCGCTTCGTCCGCATTCCCTATCAGAAAACCGTCACGAAAATCGCGGGGGTGACTTCCCTACAAGTCCACCCCGGTACTTCGCGCACGGAGAATCTCCGCTTTCTGACTCGAGAAATTCTCGACCTGAAAGTGGGCACGTATCCCGTCGAGTTGCGGACCATAGTAGCCGAGGGGACCTATGTTCACAGCTTCGAGTTGGAGATTACAGAGACATTGAAAAATCGCATTGCCGGATCGGAGGGCGGCACGAATGCACTTGCCACCGGTAACTCCTCCGTCTTCATGCGCGCACTACGACTGAGCGCGTGAGGCACGGGCAAGCGGCAGTCTCAGCGAAAGCGGATTCCGGCAATCTTCGCATCCCGGGGAAACGAATTTCGTACCGGTCTCAGTTTATCCGGCAGCGATCGCCACTGGTGCCGATACAACGGCTGGGATCCGAACCCCAAATGCAACCATCACCATTTATTAGGAACCGTGTAAAGTACACTTGCCCAATCGAAATTCCGCTTTAACATCATGGCTGTGCCTTCCTTTCGCATCGAGCTTCACAGCCATTGTCAGGGCGACCCGGTTGACCGGTACCTGACCCATTCGGTTTTCGAGCACGTCGATGAGGCCAAGCGGAAGGGACTCGATGCCATCGCCGTCACGTGGCACAAGAAGATTTTCAATGTGCCGGCGGCGATCAACTATGCCCAGGAGCGCGGCGTCTTGCTGATCCCCGGTATGGAGGCCGAGGTAAATCATCGCCATCTCGTCGTGCTCAATCTGGCCGAGGGCGACCTGCCCGCCGCGCCAACGTGGAACCAGGTGCGCGCCCTGCGCCTGCGCCGGCCGGATGTCCTCGTCATGGCGCCGCATCCGTTTTATCCCCACCCCAGTTGCTTGGGCAAACATATGGACGCCCACGCGGACTGCATCGACATCGTCGAGTGGTGCTTCATCCATGTGAAGTGGCTCCCGGGCAAGGTGAACCCGAACCTCCGCGCCGCCAAGTGGGCCGAGAAACATGGCAAGACGCTCGTTGCCTGCTCGGACTCGCATTCGCTGCGGTCCATCGGCCGGAATTTCAGCACGGTCGAGGCCGACGAATTGACGACCGATGCGATCTTCGCCGGCATCCGCGCCGGCCGCGTCACCTTCGATCGCTCTTCGCTGCCTCTCGCCCCCCTCGCCATCGAGACGGGGAAGGCGATGTCTTCCCAGCCACGTCATGTCGCGCAGTGGATCAAGCACAAGATCAAGAAGCCGCGTGCGGCCACCATGAATGAGGAATCGGCGGTGGGTTCGCAGGCGGAAGGATAGTTACGGGTGGCAGGGGCTACTTGTTGCCGGGGTCGCGGAGGCTGGGCGGAGCGACAGGAAGCGATCGGTCGCGCTTAAAAGCAGAGATCGCTTCCTATCGTCCCGTTGCTGCGGGTTGACCCCAGCAGCAAGTAGCCCGGGTCAGGAGCTATTGATCATAAGCGCTACTTTAAAGACTCCGCATTGGCGCAATAGTTACACCGAACCGTACTTGCTCCCTTTCGTTCACGCGGTTTAGCGTCTATAGTCCCACCATGTCGCTCCGCAACGCCGCCTTGATTTTGCTCGGGCATGGCTCGACGCTGAATGGCGATTCGAGCGCGCCAACCTATCGGCATGCGGAGGAAATCCGGCGGCGCGATATTTTCGCCGAGGTGCACGTCGCGTTCTGGAAAGAGGAGCCGAACTTTCGCCAGGCCCTGCGGCAGACGCAGCGGCGCCAGGTTTACGTCGTGCCGAATTTCATCAGCTCCGGCTATTTCACGGAGCAAGTTATTCCCCGCGAACTCGGCCTCAGCGGTCCGGTGACGCGCTTGGGAAACCAGGACGTTTTTTACTGCGACCCGGTGGGTCTCCATCCCGACATGCTCGAGGCTCTGCTGCGGCGTGCGCAGGAGGTGGTGACGAAGTCGTCGCAGCCGATCTATGAGCCGGCGCGCACGGCCTGCCTTTTCATCTGCGGCCATGGCACGTCGATGAACGATAACTCGACGAAGATCATTTACGACGTCGCGGCGGCCATCCGCCGACTCGGCATTTATGCCGATTGTCAGCCGGTGCTGATGGAGCAGGAGCCGTTCGTCAAGGATTGGCGCACGCTGACGACCTGCCCGGATGTGATCGTCGTGCCGTTTTTCATCTCGGACGGACTACACTCGTTCGAGGACATTCCCGTTTTGCTGGGCCTGACCCCGAACATCCGCGAGCACAGCTTTACCAATCCGCACCACGAGGACAGCCGCCGGCTTTGGTACGCGACCGCGGTCGGCACAGAGCCTTTCGTGGCGGACGTGGTGCTGGCGCAGGTGCAGCAGTTTCAAACCGAGCATTTGGAGACGCGGCAAATCGGCGACGTGATGATGGGGTGCCCGACCATCACCGGCGAACTGTGGCGCCTGATCGAGCGCGTGCCGGGTCCGTGGAAAATGGGCGAAGTGATCGTCCGCTCCTCCGGCGCGGAATCGTTCCACCTGCTGCACCGGGACGATGCCAATCTCGATCCGTTCTCGCTGCGCATCCTGCCCTCGCAGGAGGCCGTGCGCGAGATGGTGCACCGCGATGCGCAGGGGAATTTCCGCCCGCTGCGCGGCGCACCGAACCTCCCGCGTGGCTGGCTCATCCACGCGCCCAGCATCGAGACGCTGCAACTCGCGCTCGATTATCTCTACCCCGGTGAGTTGGCGAACTGGACGTTGTGGCTCTCGACCAACCTGCCGGTCACGCCCTGGCCCGAGACAGCCGCGCGCCAGACGGGTCGGTTTAATGTCGTCAAACAGATCGACGAGCCTGCGCTCAATGAGCTGATCGGCGCGGTCTGCGAGCGCGGGTGCTTGAAGCAGCGCCTCTGGCCCGCGAACGCGAAGCGGCTCGACGCGCCGTTGGATGCGATCCCGCTTATCTGCCCGGAGGCGTGTAACTATTTTGTCAGCCATGCCCGTGAGAAAATAAAGGGACCCGGCGCGGAGTAAGAAGGTAGCAACTGTATTCAAACCGAGGAAGGTTTGAGGGCGAAGTTGAGGTAAGC
>CAZZWT010000208.1:0-5781 GCA_964657775.1 uncultured Candidatus Methylacidiphilales bacterium
GTTCGGATACCGGTGGTGGCGACCGCTGCTGCGGTCTGACCACCGGCTACGGCTCGGTAAAGCCTCCGGCTTATTCAGACGGACTTTCGCAGAGGTCTCAACTTGTTGTCCGGGTCGCGTCGGCTTGGCGGAGCGACAAGAGGCCGCCTGTGGTCATCGAGTTACTGGTGGCCTCTTGTGCCTCGATCAAAGTTTTGATCTCGGCGCCCGGACAACGAGTTGTCCGGGCTACCCATCACTTGCGCGCTTTCATGTTTGCCGCGAATCTCCGTCCTGCCTCATGCGAGGGCGCTTCGATAAATTGATAGGCGAGCCAGGCCAGGGCGATGGCCAGAATCACAAACGGGATCGTCATCAGATAATTCACCGGCTTTTCGCCAAAGGCCGAGACCCATCCCCAGCCGCAGAGCCGGAAAAGCGGCGTGTGGAAGAGATAGAGCGAATAGGAAATCGCGCCCAGGACCATAAGCGCACGGTGCGTGAAGCCGGGCAGCTGTTGGTAGAACCACGCGTTGAGCAGGGACCACCAGAGCAGCACGCTGAAGGCGATGCCGTAGCAAAACGATTCGACCAGGTTGAGCAGACCGGCGTAGGAATCGACGCCCAGATCGGCGCGGGCGTGCCACGTGCAGGTTAGTCCCGCAGCGAACGCGACGACGGCGAGGAAGGGGATGGCGACCGGCGGCGATTTGAGGGTACCCGCCCGATACGATTCGGCCAGCGCGGCGCCGGCGATCCACGTGAACCAGTAAGGCAGGAAGCTCGACTGGATGGGCGCGAGAAGGCTCGACGCAATGGCGAGCACCGAGACGAACATCCCCGCCGCAAGCGTGGCGAGGCTGGACCGCTTCAACCCGAAATAGACGAGCGGGAAGAAAAAGTAGAATGCGACTTCGATGGGGATGGTCCAGAAGGCGGGGTTGCATTCCGGCTGCGCCGCAAAAGAATTCTGCAACATGGGTACGGCTATCAGGTAATTGTAGGAATCGAACGAAGTGAGGAAACCGAAGTCATAACCAATCGCCTGCACGAAAAAGGCGCCAAGAAGCGCGACCAGATAAGGCGGATAAATCCGGAACAAACGCCGTACGCCATATTCGCGCAGGTCGAGCCGCTTCCCTTTCGGCCCGCCGTAGGGCACGTGAATGCAAAAGCCGCTGATGACGAAAAAGAGCATCACTCCCGAGCCCATGAAAATTGTCGGCAACGACAGCCACGCCGCGGCCCGGTCAAAGGCGTTGCCGGCATGCGCATTGAACCCCACCCACAAATCGATCCGCACGTGATAAAGCACCACGCCGAGCGCCGCCAGCCCGCGCAGATAGGAGATGCAATAAATCTCCTCCGACCCGGGCGCTGTCGCGTGGGGAAGCGTCGCCTTGGTCATGGCTGCGCGGGCGTGATCCCGAGCCCCTTGACCAGGTAGGTCGGGCTCAACTGCGTGTGCATGCGCTTGTCGTACTCGGTTAGCAGGTGGGCGACAAGATCGAAGGACTCGTAACAATCGTGCAGGATCAACGCCAATTTCAGCAATTGGTCCGTGGTCAATAAATCGAGGCGCGTGAAGTCGCGGATGTAGATCGCGTCGGTCCAGAAAATCTGGCTCAGGCCGGCGTGGGGATTTCCGGGCATGACCAACGGCTTCAGCACGCGGCTGACCAGTGGCTCGAAGCGATGCAGGACAAAGCCCTGCTCGCGCAGAAAAATATCGACGTTCGAGAAGAGCGGTTGATTGACGTAGAGCGGGACAAACTCGACCTCCGTCTGGATGCACAGCGCGCCGCGCAGGTTCTCGACGGCGTTGCGCATCGCCATCAGCTCCGCGCCCTGGATGTCAATTTTCAGCAGGTCGAAGCCGGCGGCCTCCGGCACATCGTCGAGGCGCCGCGTGGCGATTTCCTGTGTGCCGGTGATTCGCGCCCAGCGGGCCATGTCGGTCAGCAAATCGAGCACCGGAAAATTCGGCTGGAGCAGCGACGTCATCCCCGGCGCGGCGCAAAAATGAAGCGTGTGTGTTTTGCCATCGCCAATCGCGTGCGGCAGGTAGATTTCGTTTGGCCCCTTCTTGCGATTCAATTCGGCCAGCGCCTCGGGATTCGGCTCGAAGCCGACGACGTGGGCGTCCCCCTTTTCCAGGAGCGGGGCGTAGGGGGGCTTGCTGTCGATCGGGTTTGCCCCGACATCGACCACCTTGATTTTGCATGAAGTCTGCAAAATCGAATTGAGTGAGGCGGCCATGGGCGTGCTAGCAATCGAACATCTTGCCGGGATTCAAAATCAAATTTGGATCGAAGAGGCGTTTCAAATTGCGCATGACCTCGATATTCAATCCGCCGACCGACTCGGGCAGAAACTTTTTCTTGGCCAGACCGACGCCGTGTTCGCCGGTGATGGTGCCGCCGCGGCGCACCGTTTCCGTGACGATGTCCTGGAAGGCGAGCTCGACGCGATGCATCTCCTCGGTGTTTTTCTCGTTGGTCAGGAACGTGGGGTGCAGGTTGCCATCGCCCATGTGGCCGAACACGCCGATGCGCAGGTTGTGTTTCTTCGCCAAGGTTTGGATGAACGCGACCATGCCGGCCAGTTCGCTACGGGGCACGGTGACGTCTTCCAGAATGGTCGTTGGCGCCACCCGCGCCAGCGCGGAGAAAGCCGAACGGCGCGCTGTGGCCAGGCGCAGCGATTCCTCCGCGGTCTCCGCCACGCGCACGTCGATCGCGCCGCACTTCTTTGCCAGTCGTGCCATGATGTCGGCTTCCTCCGCCACCACGGCGGGATGGCCGTCGCTCTCCATCAGCAGAATGGCCTCGGCCCCGCGTGGCAGGCCGACCTGGGCGTAATCTTCCACACAGGCGATCGTGGTCTTGTCCAGAAATTCGAGCGTACAGGGGATGATCGGATGCGCGATGATGGCGGAGACGGTCTCGGCCGCGTCCTCCATCTTTGCGTAGACGGCGAGCAGCGTCTTCTTCGCCTGCGGCTTCGGCAAGAGGCAGAGCAAAATCTTGGTGAAGATGCCGAGCGTTCCTTCCGATCCGATGAAAACTTCGCGCAGCGAATAGCCGGCCACGTCCTTCACGCACTTGTTGCCGATCCACATCACATCGCCGTTGGGCAGCACGATCTCGAAGCCCATGACGTAATCCTTCGTCACGCCGTACTTAAGCCCGCGCAGTCCGCCGGAGTTGCAGGAGACGTTGCCGCCAATGGTGGAAATCTTCATCGAGCCCGGGTCGGGCGGATAAAGCAGCCCGGCGCCATCGGCGAGATCGTAGATCGTCTGCGTGGAGACGCCCGGCTCGACCAGGAGCGTGAGATTTTTGCGATCGAGCTCGAGGACCTTATCAAACCGGCTGAGGCAGACGACGACGGAGCCTGCCGTCGGGATGCTACCGCCGGAAAGGCCCGTGCCGCTGCCGCGCGCGATGAGCGGCGTCTTGGTTTGATTCGCCCACTTCACCAGCCTGGAGACCTCGTCCGTGGTCGTGGCCAGCACGACGGCTGCGGGCCGCTGCGACATCGCGGCGGTGCCGTCGAAGGAATAGGGAATGATATCTTCCGGTTGCGTGAGAATACGGTCCGCCGACACGATGGCCGCAAGTTGAGACACGATGGATGTAAGATCCGACACGATTTCCGAGATTAACAGGTAGGGCCCGAGGGTGGAGCGAAAAAGCAAACGATGGTATAAGAGGTGCTTATGGCAATCACAACATTACCAGACTTGCCAAAAACATCGCTCTCCGCTTGAGTCCGCAGACCCTATTCATTATGAATCGACGCTTCGTTCCCGCCCTTATCCTTGGATTGGCGTTGGTCACTTTCTCCCCCGCGCCGGCCGCGCCGCTGGTACAAGACCAGACGGTGAAGCTGCCGACAGGGCGCATCGCAAAAATTTTGAGCATCTCGAAGGTCGAGTACTCGAAGGGCGTGATGGCGCTGATGGTGCGCTACCAGACGACGCTTTCCGTGGAGGAGCGCAATGCGCTGAGCCAGGAGGTCGATGAGGTTTGGAAGCTCGCGCAAAAAGATGTGGAGCGCTACGGCTACAGCGAGGCGATCATCAGCTCGAACGAAGTTCCGAAGGGCATTTTCATCACGACAAATCACGTGATGAATTTCATCTACGAGAAGGGCGCCGATAATAAATGGACGCGCCTGAATCGCGCGGATTTTATGGCGGCGCAGTAGGGGTTGGCGCGGTAGACTCCGATGGTCTCGTCTGATAGGACTTATACGTCCTGTAGGTCTTATAAGACCTATTGCCTTTTCGACCGTGCACCTCTTCGCCTATTTCATTGAGCAGCCGCGACCGTTTATTTGGCGGTTCGGCCATTTCTGGGGCAACGACTGGGGCATCCGCTTTTACAGCCTGGCCTACCTCACCGGGTTCTACATTCTTTTCGTCGGCATGCGCTGGCAGGCGAAGCGCGGCTGGAGCTTGCTGAAGGGCGACGCCATCGCGGATTACGCGGTGTGGGTCGGCCTCGTGGGCGTGGTGTTGGGCGGGCGGCTCGGGTATTGCCTGCTTTATGAGCCGGTGCGGACGTTCACCGATCCGCTCTCGTTTTTCACCGTGTGGCAGGGCGGCATGGCCAGCCATGGCGGCATCCTGGGCGTGATTCTCGTCATGATCTTCTACGCGCGCGCGAAGAAGATTCCGTTTTATAATCTCGCCGATGCGACGGCGCTGTTCGTGCCGCTCGCGCTTGGATTGGGACGCTGCGCGAATTTCCTGAACGGGGAATTGTGGGGCCGGCCGACCGATGCATGGTGGGGCGTGATTTTTCCCAAGGCGCCGCAGGTGCTCGTCTCGCCCTCGACGGGGTTGTTTCTCAATGTGCCGCGCTATCCCTCGCAACTCGTGGAGGCGTTGCTCGAGGGCCTGCTGCTGCAAGTCGTGCTGCTCGTGGTTCGGTTCTCGACTCGTCGCGAGGGTGCGGTCTCGCTCACCTTCATGGCGGCGTACGCGGTGCTGCGCATCGTGGGCGAACAATTCCGCCAGCCGGATGAGGACATCGGCTTTTGGTTCCAGTGGATCACGCAGGGCCAGTTGCTCTCCGCGTTCATGCTCTTCGTCACCGCGATCCTGGCGTATCTCCAGTTTTTCTCGCGACGCGCCGAGGCGCCTGCGCTAGGATCGGAAACGAAATGAGCACGCCCGTTTTTGCGCCCGACGCTTTCATTGACCTGACGCAAGCCGACCACGCCGCGATCTTCGACGGCGTTACGCAGGCGTGGGAAATCCTCACGAAGCTGGCGCCTTACATGAAGCTGAACGTGAAGCCGGGGCAGCATGGCAAGTTGATCGGCGCACCCACGATTGGCGAGCAGGTCTATATCGGCGAGGGCACGGTGGTGGAGCCGGGCGCCTATATTAAAGGGCCGGCGTGGATCGGTCCGAATTGCCAGATTCGCCATGGCGCGTACATTCGCGAAAACGTGATCGTTGGCGCGGGCTCGGTCATCGGCAATTCGTCGGAGATCAAGAACAGCTTCCTGGCGCAGGGCTGCCAAATTCCGCATTTTAATTACGTGGGCGATTCTGTGCTGGGCGCGAGGGTGCATCTGGCGGCGGGCGTCATCGTTTCCAATCTCAAGCTCAACGGCGATTTCATCACACTGCAAACGGAGCATGGCATTGTCGCGACGGGGTTGCGGAAATTCGGCGCGCTGATCGGCGACGAGGCGGAAGTCGGATGCAATACGGTGATCAATCCGGGGTCGATCATCGGCCGGCGCTCGCTGATTTATCCGGCGATGGCCTGGCGCGGTATTTTG
>CAZZWT010000209.1:0-5712 GCA_964657775.1 uncultured Candidatus Methylacidiphilales bacterium
TTTTCCTGCAGCACGCGCAGGAGTTTCGCCTGCGTGCCCATGGAGAGCTCGCCGATTTCGTCGAGGAAAAGCGTGCCCTTGTCGGCCTGCTCGAAGCGGCCGATCCGGCGCACATCCGCGCCGGTGAACGCGCCTTTTTCGTGACCGAAAAGCTCGCTTTCGAGCAGCGTTTCAGGAATCGCCGCGCAGTTGACGGTGACGAAGGGTTTCTGCAGCCGGTCGCTGAACCGCATCAGCGCGCGCGCGACGAGCTCCTTGCCCGTACCGGTCTCGCCGCGAATCAGAACGGTGAGCGGCTTGGCGGCGGCGCGGCCAATTTCCTTGTAGACCTCCTGCATGCCGGGCGAGCGGCCGATGATCGAATCGCCCTCGGCCACCTCGCGGTCGATTTCCACCGGCCGAGCGGCGAGGCGGCTGGCCTCGGTCGCTTTGGCGACGAGATCGAGCATCGTTTTCAGGGCGAACGGTTTCATCATGTAATCCCACGCGCCGCGCCGGGTGGCCTGGATGGCGACATCGGTCGAGTGGTGGGCCGTCATCAGGATCACCGGCAGGTGCGGCTTTTCCTCCTGCAATTTGCGGACGATGTTCAGGCCGTCTTCGCCCGGGAGTTGAAAATCGGTGAGCAGGACGTCGTAGGAATTCCTGCGCGCGGCGGCAAAGCCTTCGGAGCCGTCCTTGAAATGGGTGACCTGGTAATCACTCGCTTCCAGTGCGTCCTGGATGATGGACGCCAGGTCGGTATCGTCTTCGATGAGGAGGATCTGCGGCGGGCGTTGCATCCCCGCATCATGGCCGAAGCGGAGAGGGGAGCCAAGTCCAACTCTCCGCCCCCGATTAGCCCGCGACGTCGTCGAAGTCGAAGTATTCGTCCGCCTCTTCCGTCTCCGGAACAACATTCGGCATATCGAGAAGTTCTCGATCCATCGGCAGGTCCGTCGCCGGTTCTTTAGTTTCGGCAACTTCGGGAACCATCATCGTGGCATTGCCGAAAAGGCCGAGGGGAAAGGAAACAGTGATGGATTTCGGGGTCATGGAAGTGCGGTGTTGGGGTTGACGTTTGGAGTGAAGATTCGAGCTTAGTTCTGGGCGAAGACCGCAGGCTTGGCGGCAGGGGTGGTCGCGGCGGCCATCGTGTTCGAGGTGATTTCGACCGGCGTGCCGGGCTGGACGTGCTGGAACAATTCTTTGGCCATGCCAATCGGCAACCGCACGCAACCGTGCGAGGCGGGGTAGCCGGGGATGAAGCCCGCGTGCAGGCCAACACCGCCATCGGTCAGGCGCATGAAGAAGGGCATCGAGGCGTTCTCGTAAAGACTGGAGTGGTGGTCCGGGTCCTTCTCGGAAACGGTGAAGTCGCCGGTGGGCGTCTCATGGCCGGGCTTGCCGCTGGAGATGTTGCTGGTGGCGACGAGGGTGGAGCCGTTGGAGGCGTTGAGCGATTGATCGGCCAGGGAGACGACGATGCGATTGACGGTCGCATTCTCGTCGATCCAGTTGAAGTGGCCTTCGTCGAGCATGGCCGTGGTGACATAACGTGTGGTGGCTGTCGGGTGCTTGGTGTTGTAGGAGCTTCCGGCACCGGCGTGAGCAGTGGTCGTGGCGAGGCAGAAAGTGGCAAGGAGCCTGAGAACAGTAGAGGTTTTCATGGTCTTATTCAGAATCGAAGCGAAGGGTTGGTTTATTTCAGCCTGAGTGAGGTTTCGCATCGTGACTTGTCTACTGCTTCGACTGTGCCAAGCCTTGGAATTTGCGTAAGTGGCTTACAATCATGGGCGAGCCGTGTAATTTGGTCTTCTGCCGGCCGAACAGATGTGAAGACAGTTTTCATATGACCTGAAACTAATCTTCTATGTCGGACGCAACCGATACCTCCTGAGGAGATTTATAGGCCGTTAGCCGACTGGCGCCGTGGCCGGGGGCCTTCCGTATCCTAAATGTTCATGAATCAGCCTGAATGGACCTGAATGGGTCTAACATCGAGCCGGGTTCCAGACGTGAAGAAAGGGGGGCTGGGAGCGGGAAGAATGGGAAGTTAGAAAAGAGCGTTTATCTAAGTGTATAATAGACGTTGCCGGGTTGAAAGTCAAGAGCGTGCCTCGGGATTCCATGCGCAACTTACTTCCGCCGCGCTTCTTTGAGCGCCTGATCCATCTCGCGCTTGGCCACGGCCTTCTTCAAGTCCTGGCGCTTGTCGCGGGAGTCCTTCCCAATGCCGACACCGAGCAGGACCTTCAGCCGATGGCCCTTCCAGTACATCTTGAGCGCCACAAGCGACCGGCCCTTCACCGCGACCATGCCGAAGAGCTTGCGGATTTCCTGCCGGTGCAGCAGCAGGCGGCGCACAGCCTTGGGCTCGTGGTTGAACTGGTGCGCCTGCTTGTAAGGCTGGATGTCGAAGCCGTAGAGCCAGACCTCGTTGTTCTCGATGCGGGCGAAGGCATCGGTCAGGTTGCCTTGGTTGGCGCGCAGGGCCTTGACTTCTGTGCCGCGGAGGACGATGCCGGCCTCGTAGGTCTCGGTGATTTCGTAGTCGCGGTGCGCTTTGCGGTTGGTGATGAGATCGTCGCCCATGGGTTTGCTTACTTCAAGAAAGCCCCATCCGTGACGCTTGTCGAGGAGGTATGTTAGATGGGGCAGCGACTAGCGGTCTTGGCAAACTTCAGGAAAGGCATTCGTTTCGCACGGAGGACACCGAGTCACGGAGGGTGAGACCAGAAACGCGGGCTTCCTCCGTGGCTCCGTGGTCTCCGTGCGAAGCCTTTTATGGAGCAAGCCGCTCCACAATCCACTTCGCGCCTTCCTTGCCGATTTCCTTGCGATAGCGCAGGCGATCATGAAGGCGGTTTGTCCGGCCTTGCCAGAATTCGATTTGCTCCGGCACGAGGCAATAGCCGCCCCAGGTCGCGGGCGGCGGGACGTCGCCGGGGAAATGCTTGTCGGCATCGGCCAGGCGCGACTCGAGCACCTCGCGGCTTTCGATGACATCGCTTTGGTTGGATGCCCACGCGCCGAGCCGGCTGCCGCGGGGGCGGCTCTGGAAATAATGTTCCACGGCGGCGCGCGGCATCTGGCCCACCGTGCCCTCGATGCGGACCTGGCGCTCCTGCGCGATCCAGCCGAAGGTGAGCGCCGCCTTGGGATTTTCATCGAGGTCGCGCCCTTTCTCGCTGCAAAAATTGGTGAAGAAGACAAAACCCTTCGCGTCGAATCCCTTCAACAAAACGAAACGCGCATGCGGCTGGCCCTTGGGCGAGACGGTGGCTAGGACCATGGCGTTCGGCTCGGCGATGACGCCGCAATCGCGCGCCTCTTGAAACCAGAGGCCGAATTGGGTGATCGGATCGGCGGCGAGGTCTTTCTCGTCGAGAGCACGCTGCATGTAATCGCGGCGCAAGGCGTGGACGTCGGAGGCGGAGGGGAGGCCGGTGGACATGGTCCCAATACTCTACCTATGTCGCGCCGATTCACAATTGGACAAAAATCGCGTTCTCGCGGCCAAGAGTGCTGCGAGATTGAATTTAGATCAATGACCAGCTACTCTTTTGGCATGAGCATCAGTGAATTGAAGGCCGAAATTGATCGCCTGCCTCCTGAAGAGAAACAGGAGATCAGGGACTATCTGCGGCCGAAGATTCGGCCGCTGACAGACGAAGAAATGCGAAAGCTCTCAGAAAAAATCGACGATAAGAATCCTGATAATTGGTACACGCTGGAGGAAGCTGAAAAAATCCTTTTTCCATCCGAGTAAGTGATGGAATTCGAGCTGCTGATCACAGGGAATGTCATCGACGCATTATTGGGGTTCCCTGCACAGAAGAGGCGTCGCTATTTGGAATTGTTCCGGCGAATTCAAACGTATCCGGGCACTTTTTCTCAGTACAGGCAAAAGAATGAGTCCGGAAGAATCGTGCATGCCTACGATTTCGAGCAGCATGAAATTCGCTATTGGATTGATTGGGCAGATAGGCACATCAAAATTCTTCGCCTCGTTCCAAATGAATAATTGCCGCCTCCGCCCATCCGCGCGAAAGTAAGCGGATGTCTGTCGAGTACGTCCTCAAGAAAAGTCCCGGCCCGGCCGGCGCGCATATTGATTATCGCGCGGAGCTGAATGACGAGCAATACGCCGCCGTAACGGCCAAGCCGGGGCCGATCCTGGTCATCGCGGGCGCGGGCAGTGGCAAGACGCGGACGCTGACCTATCGCGTCGCCTATCTGATCGAGAACGGCGTCGAGCCGGAGAACATCCTACTTCTCACGTTCACGAACAAAGCGTCGCGCGAAATGTTGCAGCGCGTGGGCAATCTGCTGCCGCGCGATATCTCCCGCATCTGGGGCGGCACATTCCACTCGGTGGCCAACCGGTTGCTGCGCCGGCATGCGAACACGCTGGGATTCAGCAGTGACTTCACCATTCTGGATCGCGACGATTCTTCCGATCTCGCCATCGCGGCGTTGAAATCGCTCGGGCTCGACAGCAAGGACAAGACGCTGCCCAAGGGCGCCGTGTTGCTCGATATTTTCGGCCTCGCGGCCAACACGGAGAAGACCATCGGCAGTGTGGTGGAAAGTCACTACCCCTACTTCGGCGAAATTCTCGACAAGCTTGAGGCGATCCATCGCATCTACCGCGATCGCAAGAAGGCCGATAACGTGATGGATTACGACGACCTGCTCGTTTACGCGCTGAACCTGCTGCGCGACAATGAGGATCTGCGCAAATATTACCAGGAGCAGTTCCAGCACGTACTGGTCGATGAGTACCAAGACACGAACAAGATCCAGTCCGACTTCATCGATACGATTGCGGCGTACCATCACCAGGTCATGGCCGTGGGCGATGACGCGCAGAGCATCTACTCGTGGCGCGGGGCGAATTTCGAGAACGTGCTCACGTTTCCGGAGCGATTCCCGAACACGCGCGAAGTGCGGATCGAGACGAATTATCGCAGCACGCCAGAAATCCTGGCCCTGGCGAATTACGCGATCTCGGCGAACACAAAGCAGTTTCCGAAGAACCTGCACGCCGTGCGCCCGGCTGAGAAATTCTCCAAGCCCGCGTTGATCTGCCTGCAGGACGCGAGTCAGCAGGCCAATTTCATCTGCCAGCGCATTGAGGAATTGCAGGAGGAGGGAATCGACCTGAACGAGATTGCCGTGCTCTACCGCGCGCACTTCCACTCGATGGAATTGCAGATGGAAATGACCCGACGGCAGATGCCCTTTGAGTTGCTGAGCGGCCTGCGCTTTTTCGAGCAGGCGCACGTGAAGGACGTCGCGTCATTCCTCAAATTCGCGCTCAATCCCAAGGATGAGCTGGCGTTCAAGCGGATTGCGGGACTGATGCCCGGCGTGGGCGAACGAACCGGCGATAAGCTCTGGCAGAAGCTGGTCGGCGGCGCCGAGTTCGCCTCGCTTGAGCCGCCCACGAAAGCCGCCGCGCCGTGGAAGCAATGGGTCGAGACGCACAAGCAGATCACGGCGCAAGACATTCGTTCGCGGGCGTCGGAGCAAATCCAGATTGTGGTCGATGCGATCTACGAGGATTACCTGAAGACGAAGTTCCCGAACTTCCAGTCGCGGCTGGAGGACTTGGGCCAACTGCGGGCCTTCGCGCAGAACTTTGAGCGCACGGAGGATTTCCTCGCGCAGCTTGCGCTCATGACCAATGTCGATGGTGGGCCAAAGAAGGACAATCCCCTGCGCGGC
>CAZZWT010000210.1:0-5687 GCA_964657775.1 uncultured Candidatus Methylacidiphilales bacterium
CCTGTCGCTCCGCCGAGCCTCCGCGACCCGGGCAACAAGTAGCCCGGGCCACCCAATGCTCCTGCATCCGCACTTGGAAGTGGGCGGGTACGCGCTATCGTGACTTCATGCGCACGGACTACCACATCCACACGCCGCTCTGCCATCACGCCGCGGGCGCGCCTAGAGAATATGTGCTCGCCGCGCAGAAGGCGGGTCTGGACGAGATCGGCTTTTCCGATCACAACCCGATGCCGACGCAATTCGACGATTGGCGCATGGCGCCGGACCAGTTGCCGGAATACCTCGCGCTGATCGCGGACGCGCAGCGCGAATTTCCCGATTTCCCGATCCGGCTTGGGCTCGAGTGCGATTTCATCCCGGGCCATGCGGACCATATCCGCGCGCTCGCCGCGCAGGCGGGGTGGGATTACCTCATCGGCTCGGTCCACTACGTCACTCCCGATTGGGACATCGACAACCCGAAGCACCTCAAGCGCTGGAAAGAGCAGCCGGTGGAGGACATCTGGACCGCCTACTTCGCCGCCTACACGAAGATGGTCGATAGCTGCCTGTTCGATTTCCTCGCGCACCCCGACCTGGTGAAGAAATTCGGCCATCGGCCCGAGGGCAACTTGACGCGCTTTTACACGCCGATGCTCGACGCCGCGGCCGAGGCCGGCGCGGTGCTCGAAGTCAGCACCGCCGGCCTGCGCAAGGACGTGCAGGAGATTTATCCCAGCCGCGAATTCCTCGAGGCCGCATGGAAACGCCACATCCCGATCGTGATCAATTCCGATTCCCACGCGCCTAAGGAAGTCGCCTACGAATTCGACCGCGCCTACCAACTCGCGCGCGAAGTGGGCTATACCCACGTCATGCGCTTCGAAAAGCGGAAGGCGATTCCGGTTCCCTTACTCTAAATGTAGCGGTGGTCTATGACCGTCGGTGACTCATCTGGATCCTCGTTCCCAAATTTCATTTGGGAACGCACTTGTCCGCGCAACTTCGTTGCTCCGCGGTACGAGGAAAGCCTCCGAGGTAGTTGCACGATAGGCGTGCCTGGTCCCGAGCGGCGGTGGGTCGGAGGCGCCTTCAAGTTTCCTTTCGCGGCTTTGCCGCGCGGTCGCAGACGCGACCGTTCCGCCGCTAGGGACAGCGGCGGCAACCTCGGAAGGGGATCGACAATGGAGCTGTCTCAGCCAGTACGGTCCCAACTAAAGTTTGGGAACGGTGGATCATCTAACGGAAATCGGATTACAGGATGCCGGGCTCCTGGATGACAGCTTCAGTCTCTTGGATGCGGAGATACATACACCATGACAAAATAGTCCATAGCGAGCCAGTTGGACTTAGGAAAAACTGCGTTAGCAGCCATTCCCAACTCAATTCCGAATTCAAACCTTTCGGGACTGATGTTGTCATTCCGTGAATCACCCACTCGCTAAATCCCAAAATAAGATAGCATCATAAGATATACCCGAATTGTCCCTTAGTCATTTGCCAGCTTCGCTGAAGTGCGCTCCGGGCATTGAGTTTCTCGACGACAACAAGTGGATAAGCCAACGCGTATTTGACGAGGACGACATAAAAACCTAATGCGATAACAACGGCGTATCTGCTCGCGTCGAGATGGTGGATTATAATTGTAACCGGAAGAAGAACGGAAAAGTAGGTGAGGCCGATCAAAAAAATCAAGCGCACCAATGTCCAAACGTGAGATTTGATCGTGACGTAAATGGAATGGAGGGGGCTTTCCTGCGACGGATCTCTGGTCAATAAACCCACTACTCCGGCCACTTTTCCGGCGTGAAAAAGCAACGCCAAAAATTGCCCTGACATCGCGTAACAAAGCATAGGCCAGGATGGGCGCGGATGAGAGGGCACGGTGCTGAGATGCGCAATAATTGTAGCCGGGAATCCGATCACTACTGAAAGGGCAACGAGATACCAGAAATTCTGTATCCAGAGGAAAACCGTCTTTTTTAAAGTATCGATGACGGAGAGCATGTTCGGGTTCTCCTAATCAATCCCCGCCTGCGCCAGCAAATCCGCGCACACCTTCTTCGCTTCAAAATACTGCTCGGCGAGCGCGCGGGCGGCGGCTTGGTGCTCGGCGTAGTGGTCGTTGATGTCGGCGATTCCGGCGACGGCTTCTTCCAGGGTCGAGAACGCGATGACGCCTTCGCCGCTGGGGATATACTCGCTCCAGCCGGTTTCCTGCACGACGGCGGGGCGGCCGAGCGCGAGGTAGCAGGCCGTGCGGCAACTGAACCAGCCGGTGCGCGCGGCGACGTAGCCGTGCTTGGCCACGCTCCACTCGGCCTTCGAGGTGCGCAGGAATTCGTGATAGCTCCGGTGATCGGGCAGCACCTCGCCGGCCTCGAGAATTGTCCAGCCCAGCGCGCGCAATTCTTCCGTGGGCCGCTTCGCGCCGACGCCCTGGCCCATCGCCATCTCCAAGCGTTGTGGCGTTTGTTGCGGGAGCAGCTTGAACTTGTCGAACTCGAGATCCTTTTGGCCGTACGGTTTTCCCTGCCACTCGATCGGTGCGTAGCTGGCCCAGTTCATCACCGTCGTAAAGCGATCGACGCCTTCATCGGTTTGCACCGGCCATTGATCGAGCGCGACCGGCTGCACCGTGCGCTTCCAGCGGATGCCGGTGTCCGGCGCGAGGCAATTGGGCATGCCGACGTTGAGGCCAAACGTAAAGTGGCTATCGTGCGCCTTCACGCGCGCGGCGTAGTCGGCGTGCTTCGGGTCAAGCAGGTTGACTTGGCAGAACATCGGGTCGCCATCGATGAACATCTGGTGCTTCACGCCAAAGTCGTAATCCTTCAGCCAGCCGGCGCTCGAGACGTTGATGAGCAGGTCGGCGTGCTTGATCAAATCGCGCGCGGCCCCCTCACCCGCGCCGTGGAATTTGCCATCCGCGCCGTTGCGATAAATCCAGCGATCGCCGAAGCCGAATTCGGTCATGATGCTGCGCAGGTAATTGACGTTGTAGGTGCAATCCTCGGTCACGGTTTGGCGGACCGGATCGTAAGGCCACGCGCCGGAATCCTCGAGGTACCAGACGTCATGCCCCAGCCCGCGAAAGCCGAGCAGGTACTGCAAATAATCCCACGTGACGCCGCCGAAAGCGTACTGGCCGAGGAGTCCGGTGATGACGATGCGCACGGGTCAAAGGGTGCGAGGAAAGTGCGGGGAGGTCACGCGGAAAGGGAAACGTTTCGCGCCACGCTCGCGACGACGGCAACGGAAAGGCAGGAAGGCGTTTTAGATAATGATTATAATGATTTCTAAGGATGGGGGACGTTTTCTTCAATCCTCAACCCATCTTTAAAAATCATTTGAATCATTATCCAATTTCCCCAGCAAGAAATCAGAAATGATGAATGACCAAATACGAATTGACCTGGTCGCCTTCGGCGCGGATGGGGTAGAAGCTGAGGTGAACAGGGACGGCCTGGCGCGTTTCGCTCCAGAGGGGGACATGGGAGATGATGGCGTTGCGCTCGACGAAGCCGAGGACCATGCCGACGAATTCCTGCGTCCAGCCCTCGAGCTCGGCGAGCGATTTGCCGTTAAGCTGATCCTGCGTGTACTGCGTCGTCGCGGACATGGCGGCGTTCGCGTAGATAATCTTGAAATTCGCCTCGCCGCCCGACGTCTCCACGATGCTGATCGGCGCGTCGGCGTATTCAATGGAGGACGCGATCAGGCTCGTCAGAGGATCAGGTGAGGCGGCAACCAGGTCAGGAGCCGGCGCGGCCGGGGCGGCCTCGAGTTTGCCACTGGCCGTGGTCGAGCCGCCGGGAGTCACATGCGACAGCAGCCGCTCGGCCACGCGCAGGCGCACCTGCAGAATCTTCACGTTGACCGGCTTCGGCATGTAATCGTTCGCGCCGGAATCGAGCGCCTGGTTGATCACGTCCACGCCTTCATTCGCCGTGACCACAATGATGTAAGGCGCGAGATCGGAGCCTGTGCCGTGCTTGGCGCGGAATTCCTTGCAGAATTCGTACCCGGTCATGCCCGCCATGTTGATGTCGACGATGACGAGATCGGGCAGGTTGATTTCGCCGCTGCCGACCTTTTGCAGCGCTTCCTCGCCGCTGGCCGCCTCGCTGATTTCGTGGCGCACGGATTGGCCGGAGTTGATCAGGGTCCGCAGCAAACTGCGGGTGGACGAGCTGTCGTCGATGAGAAGGATGTGCATCGCGAAGGGAGGGGGACTTCCGGGTACCGTAGCCGATTATTTTTTCTTTGCACCAAACAAAGAGCCCAATTTTTCCAGGAACGGGCTGGCCTTGCTCGAGTTCTTAAGCTGCTTGGAAACCTTCTCGTACGTGATCGCTCCCTTGGGGATTTCCTTCTGGATTTCCACCGGCGTGGGTTCCGCGGCAATCGGGGCCGTGGTCGTACCGGGCTTGGCGTTCGGGTCCACGGGCGCGACCGGCTTCGGCTTGATCGTCGGCCGGCGCAACTGGAAGCGAACGCGCAGATCGACATTGCCCAGCGTCATCACGTCGCCGACCTTCAGGATGTCCTGCTCGATCGGATTGCCGTTCAACTTCACGCCCGATTGCGAACCGAGGTCCCACACCAGCACGGAGCCCTTTTCCAAAATCACGCCGCAGTGCAGCGGATCGACCGAGGGATCATTCAGGCGCACGTCGGCTTCGTCGGAGCTGCCGATGACGTAGCTGTTTTTGGTCGCATCGGTGAAGGTGAAACCGCCGACGAGCAATTCCGGCGTCGCGCATTCCAGCAAAATGGTATAGTGCTTCAGCACCGACTCGAGGCCGCCGGTCGAGTTGGCCAGCGATTCCGGCGCGAGGACCTGATCGATCTGCGCGCGATTGGCCACTTCAGGGTTGGAGCGGTCCTGCAAATTCTCCGCGTACAGAAGCGACGCGGCTTCCATTGTCAGGTGCAGCGTTTCCTGGTCTGCGCGGTAGCCGGCCATCCAGGTGGTCTCCGCGTCGCCCCAATCGAAGAGGCGGAAGAGCGCCGGGATGCCTTCCAGCGCGCCGAGCTTGGCGTGTACGATCAGGCGATCTTGCGTGAAGATCTCGCCCTCGAATTGGCCGCGGCGAAAGTCGAGACGACCGACGTCGCCACTTTCACAATGGCGCTCAAGCGCTTCGAGACAGATGTTTTTGACTTCGGCCATAATTGCGGACCCCTAACTGTTACCGTATTAAGGCCCTGGAGCAATGGCAAAAAGAATCGGCCCGGTCGGCTCCGGCATGCCCCCGGCCGGCTCCAGCGAAACGGCGAAACCCACTTTGACGGTGCTGGGGGCCTTGGTCGTGAAGGAGCGCGAGTCGGTCAGCAGGCCCGCGCTGATCGGGGCCGGCGCGCCGGGGTCGAGCACCCAAAGCTGGTAGTCGTGGCCGGCGGGCGGCGGCGGCAACGCCTGCATGGAGACGACGCCGCGATGCTGGTAGGGATCCCACGCGACCAAAACCTTGGACGCATTATAAGAGGCGTCCTTGGCCGCTTCGTCGGCGGCCAGCTCGGTCAGCTTCATGCCCATGAGCGCATTGCTTTTGCCCAGGCGATCCGCGTCGGCCTGCGTGGCGGTGAGTTGCGACTTGAGTTGGGTGATCTGCTGGCCCTGCATGATGCCGAGCGCCATGAGGCAGGCGGCGATGGCGTAGGGCATCCACTGCGAGAACGGGAGGATGTTCGATTTTGGA
>CAZZWT010000211.1:0-5620 GCA_964657775.1 uncultured Candidatus Methylacidiphilales bacterium
ACGCCGGCCAGGTGGCGATGACAATCGGGGTCAGAATGACAACGGCGCTCATGACCGAGTTAGACCGGGCCAAGCGCGATTCGTCACGCGGAATGTTCTAGCGGGAGGTAACGATGCCTCTGGCCTGTGGGTCTGATGACGGAGCTTGTCGCGACGCGCCCTATTTCCTACCGTCGCCCTGTGGCTGAACCCAAGGTGTTGCAATCCGGAATCGTCAACGTGACGTTTGGCGAGCGTGTGAAAGTGGTGGAACCGGTGAATCTGTATGGCTGCGCCATCGGCGACGATTGTTTCGTGGGCCCGTTCGTGGAAATTCAGAATGACGTGACCATCGGCGCGCGAACGCGGGTGCAATCGCACGCTTTCATTTGCGAACTCGTGACGGTCGGCGCGGATTGCTTTATCTCGCATGGCGCGATGTTCATCAACGACCGCATGGCCAACGGCAAGCCGGCTTTCGGCACGCGCGAGACTTGGGGCCGCACCAAGCTGGGCGATCGCGTCATCGTGGGGACGAATGCGACAATTCTGCCCGTAACGATTTGCGATGATGTGATGATCGGCGCAGGCGCGGTTGTGACGGCCGATATCACAAAGCCGGGGATTTATGCGGGAAACCCCGCGAAATTCCGGCGGGGGATTCCGAAGGCTTAAGCGCGGTGCAAATGCTTAACGCCAATTCACTTATCCAAGGAAGGCTTGTCACAAAAAGGTCGTGCTAATGCGGTATTGAAGGGTAGGTTGGAGGGCTGCCGCATTCGGGACGCGGGAGCATGGCGCAATCGACTGAATGGTCTGGGCCGCGCCTCGTCGTACACGCTCCTGCAACTACGAATTCGAACTAACAGCCTTCTGCTCATGCTTAACATTCTGCTTATTGAGGACAGCGACGATGACGCGTTCTTGCTCGAACGCGCTTTAAATCGAGAGGGAATCGGAAGTTCGTTGCGAAGGGTTGATAATGGAGCCCAAGCCATCTCCTACTTGGAGGGAAATGGTAAGTTTGCGGATCGCTCAATGTCCCCTTTTCCCAGCGTCATCTTTACTGATTTGAAAATGCCAGTCATGGATGGATTCGCGGTGCTTCATTGGCTGAAAACGCACCCGAATTGTTCGGTGCTTCCTGTCATGGTTTTCAGTTCGTCGAATGACAGCGGCGACATCGAAAAATCTTACCGTCTCGGGGCCAATGCTTATCTGGTTAAGCCATCGACTCTGGCCGAGTTGCAGGCGACGGTGCGGACCGCGCATGACTTTTGGAAACGGTGTTCGGTCGCCCAGCTCAATGTCCCACTGGCCTGATTAAGACCCGCAAAGGGGCCGGGGGAAAGCGAGGAACGACGTCAGGAGAGAACGGCATTGCAATGCCTTTGGCCTTTCGCGATAGTCACCGTTCCTATGAGTGAGTCCCATTTGTCCGATATTCGTCCTCCTTTCCTTGATGCGCGCGGGGAGATTCTCAACCTGCTCGATCTCCAGTTGGGCAGCGTTTCGCTGATTACGTCCAATGAAGGCGCAGTGCGGGCGAATCACTATCACAAGACCGACTGGCACTATTGCTGGATGCAGAAGGGCTCGATGGATTACTATTTCCGCCCGGTGGGCTCGAAGGAGCCGGCGAAATTCCTGCGCGTAGAAGAAGGCCAGATGGTCTACACGCCGTCGAATGAGGAACACGCCATGGTCTTTACCGCGCCTTCCACCATGTGGTGCTTCGCGGGCAATCCGCGCACGTCGGCTGATTATGAAGGCGACACGGTGCGCGTGGAATCGATCGTCCCCGCGAAAAGCTAAAGCAAGAAAGCTAGAAGCGTATGAGCGAGAAGCCCGTTCAGGTCAAGGACACGTGCCGGTTATGCCAATCGAAGGCGCTGCAGTTTCTCTTTGCGCTCGCGCCCACCCCGCCGGCCAATGAATTTCTGAAAAACGTCCCGGTCGATGGCAAGCAGGACCACTTTCCGCTCGATGTCTACCAGTGTGTCGATTGCGGCCACGTGCAGCTCGTCCATTGCGTCGACCCGGAGCGGCTGTTCCGCGATTACGTTTACGTCTCGGGCACCTCGCCGGTTTTCGTGAAGCACTTCGAGGAATACGCGGCGGAATTGATCCGCTATGTGCCGCTGACGGCGGGCGATCGCGTGCTCGATGTCGGCTCGAACGACGGCACGCTGCTTTCGTTTTACCAGAAAGCGGGGATGCAGGTGCTGGGCATCGACCCCGCGCGCAAGATCGCGGAGGAAGCGACGGCGAAGGGCATCCCCACGTGGCCGGAATTTTTCACCAGCGAATTGGCCAAGCGCATCCGCTCGGAGTACGGCACGGTGAAGGTGGTGACGGCGAACAACATGTTCGCGCACGCTGATGGGCTGCCCGATATTCTGGACGGCATGGCGAGCCTGCTCGACCCCAAGGGCGTTTTTGTTTTTGAAGTGTCCTATCTGCTCGATGTGGTCGAGCGGAATCTTTTCGACACGATTTATCACGAGCACCTCAGCTATCACTCGGTGAAGCCGCTCGTTTCGTTCATGCAGCGGCATGGGCTGGAGCTCGTGCGCGTGCAGCGCGTGGATAGCCACGGCGGCTCGATCCGTTGCTACGCCGCGCCCGCGGGTAGCCGCGCGATCGATCCTTCCGTGGGCGAGCTCATCGCGCAGGAGGAAGCCGCCGGTCTCTATAAGACGGAGACCTATACGGCGTATCTGAATCGCATCAACGGACTCGGCGCCGAGCTGCGCGGCCTGATCGCGAAGCTGCGCATGGGCGGCGCGAAGGTGGCGGGCTTCGGCGCGCCGGCCAAGGCGACGACGCTGATGTATCAGTTCGGCCTGACGGCGAAGGACCTCGATTACATCATCGACGACAGCCCGCTGAAGCAGGGCCTGCACAGCCCGGGCGTGTTCGTGCCGGTGATTGATTCCTCGGTGTTGAACGACGCCGCGAAGAAGCCCGATTACCTCGTCATCCTCGCGTGGAATTTTGCGCAGCCCATCATCAAGAAGCACGAGCCCTACCGCCAGGCCGGTGGCAAATTCATCGTGCCGATTCCCCAAGTCCAACTGGTATGAAATCCCCAATCATCAGCGAAATCGGCGCCCGCGTGGCGAAACGGCTCGGCGAAGAAGCGCGCAAGTTCGAGGGCAAAACGGTTCTCATCACGGGGGCGAACGGGTTCCTCGGCCAATATTTTCTCGAGGCGTTTATCCATCTCAACAAGTCCGTGTTGAAAGCGCCCTGCGACATCGTCGCGGCGGACAGCCACATCACGAACACGACGACGAACGATTCCATCGGCGCGCTGCCTTACCGCTTCCTGTTACAGGATGTATCGAAGCCGTTCCCGGTCGAGGAAAAGCCCGATTACATTTTGCACGCGGCCGGCATCGCCAGCCCGATGTATTACCGCCGGTTTCCGCTCGAGACGATCGACGTCGCGACGCTCGGCACGCGCAGCATGCTGGACCTCGCGCGCAAGAGCAAATCGCTCGGGCTCGTCTACTTCAGCTCGTCGGAAATTTACGGCGATCCCGATCCGGCCAACGTGCCGACAACCGAGGAGTACAACGGCAACGTTTCCTGCATAGGGCCGCGCGCCTGTTACGATGAATCCAAGCGGCTGGGCGAAACGCTTTGCTCGGTTTATCACCAGCAGTTCAAGGTGCGGGTGATGATTGTGCGCCCGTTCAACGTCTACGGCCCTGGCATGAAGGAAGCCGATTACCGCGTGCTGCCGAATTTTGCCAACGCCATCAAGGCGGGCAAGGAGTTGACCGTTTACGGCACCGGCCTGCAGACGCGCACGTTCTGTTTTGTGGAGGATGCCATCCTCGGCTTTCTCCAGGTGCTGCTGAACGGCCGCGGGGGTGAGGCGTACAATATCGGCAATCCGTCGCCGGAAATTTCGATGCGCGGGTTGGTTGAATTGATCACGAAGCTCTCGAAGCGTCCGGTGAAATCGAAGTTTATTCCCTATCCGGAAAGCTACCCGGCCGGCGAGCCGATGCGCCGCTGTCCCGATATCGCGAAGGCGGCGAAGGACGTCAACTACGCGCCCGGCGTCGATCTCGAGCACGGCCTGCGCACGTTCCTCGAGTGGACCGAGCATGCCTATACGGGCATGGAGTTGTAAAACTCCCCATGCCCGATCCGGTCAATCATCTCGATTTCCTGCTGCGCGATTGGGGTTACTGGAACCGCGCTTTTTCCAAGCTGACGATTCGTGCGCGCGGTTATCGGCTCACGACGATGCCGGAGGTCCTGCCCGCGGTTGGTTCCATCGAGGAGCTGACGAAGCCGGAGAACGGCGCGCTTTTCTGGCTGGAGCCGCGGCAATCGCTGCATGATTTGAAGCCGCCGGAAGTCGCGCTTGGGGAGCATGCCGACTTCGCGGTAGCTTATTATAAGAAAGAGTTCGCGCCGCGCGAGGACCGCCCGTTCATCGCCTACTTCAAGAATCCGCTTTTATACGGGCGCCACTTTTCCATCCTCGATTCGCAGCGGCACGCATTCGTCGAGTGCATCCGGCTCGACCGGCGCTGGAAGGCCTCCGTTCCCAAGCGCAAACAGCAGGCGGAATCCCAGGCGCGGCACGTTCCCGGCACCTACCTGCAAGCCTGCAGTGAATTTCACGCGCACTACGCGCATCACTTTTGCGACATCGTGCCGAAGCTCATGTTGTTCGAGAACGCGGGCCTGCTGCACAGAGTGCCCGCGCTGCTGCACATCGACAGCAAGCCGCTGAGCGAGCAATCGTTTCACACCCTCGGGCTGGACGGGCCGGAATCGCGCCGGTGGGACGACACGTGCTGGCGGGTCGATGGACTCTACTTCGCGTCGGATTTCAAAAAGTTTTGCTCGTGGACGCCGGAGTCGGCGGCCTATGTGCGCGAGAAGTTCAACCCCGGTCTTGATCAAAAGCCGCCGGGGAAAAAGCTCTACTACATTTCGCGGCGCAACGCGGTGCGGCCTGCGCTGAATGAGGACGCGGTTCTCGAGGCGCTAAAGCCGTGGGACATTACGGTAATCGAGCCGGAGAAGTATTCCATTTCCGAGCAAATCGCGCTTTTTGCGGACGCAGGCATGATCCTCGGGCCGCAAGGTGCGGGCATCCAGAATTCACTCTGGGCGCCGCGCGGCTGCCGCGTGATCGAGTTCATCAGCCTCCGCTATTTTTCCGGCGTCTATTGGACGTTGGCGGAAAGCCTCGGCCATCGTTATGGGCTCGTCACCGGGCAGACCGATCCTCAGGCGGACCCGATTCATGTCGGCTCGACCTATGACCCGAAGTTGATCCGGCAGGCGGTGGATGCGTTGATGAGTCGTGAGTAAAAGGTAGCCGGCGCAGGCTACCTTTTGGATTCGGCTAGGCTCTTTTTAACGTCAGCAACCCAATCTCCGCTGGCGCGCCGATGCGGCAGGGGAACCAGTCCCCGCAGCCGTTGGAAACGATCATCGTCGTGTTGTCGCGTTGGAACCGGCCGCTGCAATATTTGAAGCGGAGCCGGCCTAGTCCCACGTCGTCGCCGAACATAATCTGCCCGCCGTGCGTGTGGCCGCTCAGCACGAGATCGGCGTCCTGCGCGATGTCGAAGAGATCCGGGTGATGCGCCAAAAGCACGCGCAC
>CAZZWT010000212.1:0-5611 GCA_964657775.1 uncultured Candidatus Methylacidiphilales bacterium
GACGATGACGATGGTCATGAGTTTCTTCATCTCCTCGGCGTCGTTGGTCAACTCGGCTTTCTCGAAGGCGAAGAGGATTTCGCGGCGGATGCGCAGGGCGTCGTTAATCGACTTCAGGCCAGGCGCGTGCTCGGCCCATTCGGGATGGCCGAAGTAGCTGGTGACGCCGCCGAGTCCAATGACGACATAATCGTAGGTGAGGGTGCGATCGGACAGGACGATGGTGCGGGTCTTGAGGTCGATGGCCTCGACCTTGCCAAGCTCGACGCTGATGTTTTCCTGGTCGCTCAGAATGGAGCGCAGCGGCTTGGCAATTTCAACGGCGGAAAGGCTGGCCGTGGCCACCTGGTAAAGGAGGGGCTGAAAGAGGTGATGGTTCTGCCGGTCGATCAACGTGATGCGCGCGTCGGTGTTGCGCAGGGACTTGGCCAGGTTCAGGCCGCCAAAGCCACCGCCAAGAATGACGATATGCGGATGGGTTTTGTTGATGGGCTGGATCTCGGTTGTAGGAGCGGCTTCGGTAGCAGACATGGGGCGAAACTATACACAGCGAGAGATCAATGGCAAACGTCATCGAATCGTTGCGAGGGCTTCTGCTTTTTGGGCGAAAAAGGCGATGGTGACTCAGTTGTCGCGGCGGTCTAGGACCGCAGAAGTCTTTATGAGAGACTATTTCCGTACGATACATGAACTCACTGGTAGCTGCCGTTGGCTCGATGGCGGACCGCCGCCAAGCCGGCGGCGGCTACTCGGAACGAAGGTTCTAGACCGCCGCTACAACTGAGGATCATCTACCGCGAAGGCGGAGGCGTATCCGGAGAGGGAGGAGGAGCCGGAGCGGACGCCGGGGCGAGGGCCGTGGCGGATGTGGGAATGAGTTCGGCGCCCCGGGCGCGGTTCCAGGCTTGGGCGATTTCCTGCTCCGCTTTTTGGCCGACCTGCTTGCTCCAATCCTGGCCGAGCACGGCGCTTTGGTGGGCAATTTCCGGATTGTTGGCGAGCATTTTTTGCCCAACGGGACTCTCGTAGAATGCGTTCATTACGACCAGATCATCGAGGGTGTAGTATTTATCGTAAACAGGGATAAACCTGTCAATGACCGCCTTGGTATCGATCTCACCGGCGAGCTTCGACCACAACTCCGGTGGCACGTCGGGCCGCTGCTTTTTGAAGGAGATGAGCAACTGGATTTTCATCTGGTCGATCAGCTTTACCGTGCCGGTCAATTCGAGCAACTTGCGGATTTGTTCTTCCTTGTCCGGGTCGACGCCAGAGGGGGAGGGAGCGGTCGGAGAAGGTGAAACGACGGACGAGGCGAAGTCAGTGGTTGGCGCAGATGGGGCTGGGGCGGTCGTCGCCGGAGCGATTGCGGGTGCGGTGTCCGAGGGAGTAGGAGAAGGCGGTTGGTCCTGCGCCTGCGTGGTCAGAAAACACGCGAGTGCGGGAAGCAGGAAAAAAAGGCAATGACGCGTTTGCATGGACCGAAGTTCGCTGACCGAAGATCGACTGCGGAAGCTTATGACATGTGGGCAGCGAAGAGCAAGGATTGTGAGGGAGGGATTAAAGCATCTTCAAAAAACTTCCTTTAAGCATCTGTCATCCTAAGTGGAGCGTAGCAAAGTCGACGGATTAGCTTCTAAAATGTACGGCTGCCGATGCGATGCTTAACCCCTCTTTACGGGTGGCGGTCGTTCGGTTAGGCTGTACAGTCTGTGCGTATGGTTGATTTTGCAGGTGGAAACGAGTTATGAGCGACATGATCCCGCGGCGTCCGGGGGGACGCATGGCATCGCGCCCGCTCCATTTTATTTGGTTGGCCGATGGGTCCGGGTCGATGCGAGTGGATGGCAAGATCCAGGCGCTCAATAACGCGATTCGCGAGGCGATTCCGCACATGCGCTCCGCCGCGCGCGAGACGCCACACGCGACCATTTTTGTGAATGCGATCCGCTTTGCCGATGAGGCGGTTTGGATGGGTGAGAAGCTGACGCCGGTCTCGGAATTCAAGTGGCAGGACATTGAGGCCAACGGCGTCACCTCCATGGGGCAGGCCCTGACGATGGTCGGCGATGTACTTCAGCCGCCGCTGATGACGGACCGGGCGTTGCCGCCGGTGATTGCCTTGGTGACCGATGGCCTCCCCACGGATGATTTCCAGGCGGGGCTTGCGCACCTGATGTCGAAGCCATGGGGCCAGCAGGCACTGCGTATCGTGGTATCCATTGGCGAAGATTCCTCCTCCAACGACGCACAGGAAATTTTTCGCGCGTTCATGGGTAACGATGCCCTGCGTCCTTTTCACGCTAACAACCCGGAAGTGCTCGCGGAACAGATTCGCTGGGTCTCCACTGCCGTGTTGAAATCAGTTTCCTCTCCATCCAGCCAGATCTCCGATCCTGTCTCTGGCGTTGCTGCGCCGGCCTGGATGAATTCCATGCCTTTTGCACCCAGGGCGGAGGCTCCGCCGCCGGAAAACGAGGCGGAGGTATGGTGACGTCGGCGGTCTGGACGGCGATCAGCGCGAGCGTGCGCGGCGCAACCCACAAGCGCAACGGCCTGCCGAACCAGGACGCGGTGCGGCTGAAAAATCCCTTTGGCTCGCGAGAGGTTTTGCTGATGGCGATAGCGGACGGTCATGGCAGCACGCGCAGTTTTCGCAGTGACCGCGGGTCCGCGCTGGCGGCCGAATGTGCCTTGCGCGAGATGGGGCGTTTCATCCAGCGGGTCGGGCCGGATGCGCCGCTGAGCCGCGTCCGTCATCAGGCCAGGGCCCGCTGGCCGAAGAACCTGATTGCCGCCTGGAAAAAAGCGGTGCGTGACGACGTGGCCACCTTCCCGTTTTCTCCGCTCGATTTCGCCGCATTTCCCGAACCGCCACCGGTAATCAAACCGGGGGAAGAATGGCCGGCGAGCGCCTATCTGGTCTACGGGGCGACCTTGCTGACCGTGGCGATTACGCGAACTTACATCCTTTATTCACAGCTGGGTGACGGAGATATTCTGACGGTGAACTCGGAAGGGAGAGTTGCCCGACCCTTGCCGAAGCAGCATGAATTTCAGGCCAACCAGACTATCTCGCTTTGTTCGGGATATGCGGACCGGGAATTCCAGATCAAGGTCGCGAGCCTGCGTGGAGGCATGCCGGCGATGATCATGATGTCGACCGACGGCTACGCCAATTGCTTCGGCGACGACGAGGGTTTCTACCGCGTAGGAGCGGATTTTCTGTCCTATCTGCGCGAGCACGGGACCGGTTTTGTGGGTGAAAAACTTGAAGAGTGGCTGCATGAATCCTCGCAGGATGGCAGCGGAGATGATATTACCGTAGGCTTGGCGGTGCGCGCCCAGACGCTGCCGTTGCACGCGCCAAAGACAAAACCGCAATTAATTTCGTCATGAGTTCCACATTCCGTCCCGGACAGACTGTTTGGCTCGAGATGGCCGGAGAGCGTTGCGAAATCCACGAACTGATCGGCTCCGGTGGACAGGGGCAGGTTTACCGAACCTCGCTGAATGGCCAGGAGTGCGCCCTGAAATGGTACTTTCCCAATAACGCAACGCCCGCGCAACGCACTGCCATCGAAAGACTTGTCCACAAAGGGCCGCCGAACGATCGTTTTCTTTGGCCGCTTGATATTGCCTTATGCCAAGGGGTGCCGAGCTTCGGATATCTGATGCCGCTGCGGGAAGCGAGGTACCGGGGCATGGCAGAATTGATGAGCCGCGAGGTCGACCCAACCTTCCGCACGCTTACCGCTGTGGCTCTGGAACTGGCCGACAGTTTTCTGCGCCTTCATTCGCTGGGGCTTTGTTACAGCGATATTTCCTTCGGCAATGTCTTCTTCGACCCGGTGACGGGTGAAATCTCCATCTGCGACAACGACAACGTCGCAGTCGATGGCGAAGGAATGAGCGGCATACTCGGGACGCCGCGCTTCATGGCGCCGGAAGTGGTCCGCAATGAAGCCAAGCCGAACATCACCACTGATCTCTATTCGCTGGCCGTGATTCTGTTTTACATGTTCATGATGCATCACCCGCTGGAGGGAAAGCGCGAGCGGGAGATCAGTTGCCTTGACCTGGCCGCGATGCAAAAGCTCTACGGCACCGACCCGCTTTTCATCTTTGATCCCAAGCACGGGGCGAACCGGCCCGTGGCGGGTATCCACAACAACGCGACGTTGTTCTGGAATTTCTATCCCGATTACGTGCGGGACACGTTCATGCGCGCCTTCACCGAGGGGTTAATCGATCCCGCTGCGCGGGTGCGGGAAAGCGAGTGGCGCACAGTCTTCACCCGGATGCGCGACCAGATTTTCTATTGCCACAAATGCGGAGCGGAAAACTTCCTGACCAGCGAGGGCGATCTTCCTTCGCCGCTGGCGGAACAGGCCTGTTGGTTCTGCCATGAAACGACCATCCCGCCGATGCGCCTGCGTTTGGGAAGCCACTCGATCGTGCTCAATCAGGACACATTGCTTTATCCCCATCACCTTGATGTGAACCGACGCAACGATTACTCGGAAGTCCTGGCCGAAATGGTGCCTCACCCGACACGAGCGGATATCTGGGGCCTACGGAATGTATCGACCCAAGCATGGACCAGTTTTCCCGCTGCCGGCGCGCCGATTGAAGTACCGCCCGGGAAATCGATTTCACTCGTGCCGGGATTGCGCGTCCGCTTCGGGAATATCGAAGGCGTGGTACTGTAGGCAATTGTGCCATTTTGATTGTCCGCGAATGGCGGCAGGCGTAGACTTTTCGATTACCTAACGTCGTATTTCTCATGCAACCCCGTCTTTTCCCGTCCCGTGAAGTCTTCCGCGAACTGGCGCACCAGGGCAACCTGGTGCCGGTCTATCGCGAAATCATCGCGGACATGGAGACGCCTGTCTCGGCATTCCACAAGATCGACACGGGCGACCACTCGTTCCTTTTTGAATCGGTGGAAAAAGGCGGCAAGTTTGCCCGCTATTCGTTTCTTGGGGCGAGTCCGTACCTGACTTTTCAGGCGCGCCGGAAGAACATCGTCCTGCGCGAAGGGACGGAGGAAAGGGTTTACACGATTGAGGGCGATCCGCTGCGGGAACTCGAACGATTGATGGCCGGATATCGTCCCGTCCCGACGAGCGACCTGCCGCTTTTCTATGGGGGCGCGGTCGGTTATCTCGGCTTCGAGGCGGTGACTTCGTTTGAGCCGACGGTATCGCGCGCGAAGAAGGACGACCTGAATGTTCCCGACGCCTATTTCTTTGTCACGGACACGCTGCTGATTTTCGATCACCTCGAGCGCCGGATCAAGATTGTCGCCAACGCGCACGTTGCCGATCCGACCCATGCTGACCGCGCCTACGACGAAGCGGTGGCGAATTATCGCAAGACGACGCTCACCGCCTATCGGGAAGCGGAGGACAACCTCGCCGCCCTGCATCACCTCGCCGACGAGGTGAGCGCAGACGAGGCGGCCTCGAAGTCGGCGGCGAGCGCGGCCAAGCATTCCGACAAGCGTTACGACGCAGGGGTCGCGGACTACATCGAAGTAACCACCACTCATACCGCGGCCCTGCAGGAGGAGCGCGACGCGATTTCCGCGCGCGTCCTTCAACTCAAC
>CAZZWT010000213.1:0-5606 GCA_964657775.1 uncultured Candidatus Methylacidiphilales bacterium
GTGTCGTGCGGCAATCTTATCGACGCGTTTCAATCGCTCACCGGGCTGCTTCCCGTCGGCACCAGCGTGCTGCCTTATATTGTGGCCTTCGGCCAGCAGGCGCCGGACCGGCCGCTGCTCACGCATGTCTCGCGGCGCTTCACCGGCACGGTGCCGCAACCGCTGCGCAACGAAAAGCGCGCCTGGTTTACCGACACGCTGGAGGACATCAACGGCGTCGCACGGACCATCCGCGCCATGACGCAGGCGGCGCGTCACGCGGGTGCGGACCTCACCGTCGTCACCTCGCGCTCGAACCTTTCCATCACCGATATCCCGATCAAGAATTTCCCGCCCGTGGGCGAGTTCGAGATTCCCGAGTACGAGTTGCAGAAGCTCAGCTTCCCGCCGTTTCTCGACATGCTCGATTACGTGCAGCGCGAGCGCTTCACCGAAATCATCATCAGCACGCCGGGGCCGATCGGGCTGTGCGCGCTGGGCTGTGCGAAGCTGCTCGGCCTGCGCACGTCGGGGATTTATCACACCGATTTTCCGCAGTACGCGCGCTTCCTAAGTGACGACGCGTTCATGGAAACGATCGTCTGGAATTACATGCAGTGGTTCTACGGGCAGACGGATCTGGTCTACGTGAATTCGGAGTATTATCGGCGGCGCTGGATCGATCGCGGCATCGTGCCGGACAAGCTGCGCATTTTCCCGCGCGGGCTCGACACGGAGCTCTTTAATCCGTCGATGCGGGAGGAGAATTACTGGAGCAAACGCGGGGCGAAGGGACCGGTGCTGCTATATGTCGGGCGCATTTCCAAGGAGAAGGACCTCCATCTGCTGGCGGAGGTGGTGCCCACGCTGCGGCAAAAAGCGGGGCCGTTCACGCTCGCGCTGGTGGGCGAGGGACCCTATCGCGCGGAGATGGAGAAGCTGCTGCCGGGCGCGATTTTTACCGGCATTTTGAGCGGGCGCGAACTCGGCGTGGCCTATGCGTCGGCGGACGTGTTTGTTTTCCCGAGCACGACGGACACGTTTGGCAACGTTGTGGTGGAAGCGATGGCGGCAGGGCTGCCCGTCGCGGTGTCGGACGTCGGCGGACCGCGCGAGTTGGTGAAGTCGTCGTTGATGGGCCGCGTGCTGCCCGCGCGGAATGCGGCGGCGTGGATCGATGGGTTAACGGAGATGCTGGCGAAGCCGCTGACGCTGGCGGAGCGGAATAACCTCGCCGCGCAGGCCGGGAGCGAACGGCGGTGGGATCGCGCGTTCCAGAAGTTGTGGGCGGATGGGTTGTAGGCGGTTCTGGTGTCCCATTTGCCGCGTGCACACAGTCGGTCGCGCGTGTTCGCGCAACCGTTCCGGCGCAGCGCCTGCACCGGTTACTTTGGCTGCTACCGCTTTTCGCTAGTGCAAATGATCAACGCCGCGAGCACGCCGGGGATCCAGCCGATGATGGTCAGCAGCGTGACGATGACGATCGAGCCACAACCGCGATTGAGTACCGCCAGTGGCGGGAAAATGATGCAAAGGATGACTTGGCCACAGCCCATAGGTCAGACAGTAATGCGGGACGATTCGGCGTTAGGCGAGGCAAAAAAAATCGCGGCGACCTGAGCGATCGCCGCGACTAAAGCCAAACCGAAACTTACTTGGACGGGGCGGCGGGCGCAGCCGGGGCGGCGTTCGTGCCATTGGCGTTGGGCTGCACGTGAATCAAACCGGCGGCGATCGCGTCCTTCACGATCTGCGCGGCGGCGGGATTCTTGGCGCTCGTCTCCACCAAATCCTTCATCAGCGCGACGTAACGGGTCGAAACGTTCTGCGCTTCCTGAATGGTCGGCATCGCACTCTGGAACTGCTGGTCATAGACGCGGCGCTGCTGGTTAGTGGCATAGACTTGGTAACCGGACCAGATCAGTAGGCCGACCAGGAGGATTAGCAGCGGCCAGAAGGTGGAAAAGTTGTTCTCGGAGCTCTGTTCGAATTCTTCAGACATGGTCGTAATTCTGGAAGGGTGAAATTATTTGGACGCGGGGACGGACTGCGCGGGCTCTTCGCCGGCGGGCTGGGCATTATAGGTGATCTGCTGGCGGGCGAGGAGATCCTTCAGGCCCTGGTCCCCGCCATTCTTCTGGCTATCCTGAAAGATGCGAACGGCAAGCTGCTTCAGGTTGCCTTGAAAGGTCTGGCCCTGATTGATCGCCTGCTGCGCGGCGGCGAGGCGGTTCTGCTCAAAATTGGTCTGGCGAACGAGGAAGATATCGCCGATCAACAGCAATACGACCAAGCTGCTCAGGCCAACAAGGACGAAAAATTGGATTCTGTTCATGGATGGATGTTTATGGACTTCTAACTTGGTTGAGGATGGAACGGAGAGGATTGACGATGGCTTTTCCAGCTACAAGCATAAAATGGTTATTGCTAGATTACCAAGGCACACACCGTATCGGAGGATTACCAAGTTGCACGAGACGATAATTTCATCGTTACTGCCGTGGACAGAGCATTTTCGCTTGCCGCCCCGCAGCGGGTTTTCTAGTCTTAAATTTCACGCTTTTCGTGCCTCAAATGCTTGAGGTTACGCAAACGTAATCCCCTCTATGCCTGATAATTTGTTTGCCCCTGGTGAGCGGATCGAACGCGTCAATGTCGCGGAAGAGATCGGCCGTTCGTTCCTCGATTACTCGATGTCGGTCATCATTTCGCGCGCCCTGCCGGACGTCCGCGATGGCCTGAAACCGTCCCAGCGCCGCATCCTTTACGCGATGCACGAACTGGGCCTGCTGCCGGGCCGCGCCACCTCCAAGTGCGCCGGTATCGTCGGCGAAACGATGAAGAAGTTTCACCCGCACGGTGACCAGGCCATCTACCCGACGCTGGTGCACATGGCCGAGCCGTGGTCGATGCGCGAGCGTCTGATTGAAGGTAAGGGAAACTTCGGCTCCGTTGAAGGCGACGCGCCCGCGGCCATGCGGTATACGGAAGCGCGCCTGACCCATCTGGGCTCGATCCTGATGGACGACATCGACAAGGACACGGTCAATTTCCAGACCACCTACGATGAGAAGAACATGGAGCCGGTCGTGCTCCCGGCGGCGTTCCCGAACTTGCTGGTCAACGGCGGCACGGGGATCGCGGTCGGCATGGCGACCAACTTGGCGCCGCATAATTTGACCGAGGTCATCGACGGCATCTGCGCGCAGATCGACAAGCCGGACATCACGGTGGCCGAGCTGGTGAAGAAGTACATCAAGGGCCCGGATTTTCCGACAGGCTGCACGCTGATCGGCATGGAAGGCATTCGGAGCTATACGGAGACGGGCCGCGGCAGCGTGAAGGTGCGCGCGAAGCTCCACACCGAGTCGCCCAAGGGGGGCAAGGACCAGATCATTGTCACCGAGATTCCGTTCAACGTGAACCGGGCCGAGCTGGTCTCGAAGATCGCGCAGCTCGTCAACGACAAGGAGCTGACCGAGGTGACCGACGTCCGCGATGAATCGGACGAAAGCACGCGCGTGGTGATCGAACTCAAGCGCGACGCGATCGCCAAGGTCGTGATCAACAAGCTCTATAAGATGACCGCGATGGAGACTTCCTTCGCCGTCAACCAGCTCGCCATCGACGGCGGACGGCCGAAGACGCTCAACCTCAAGGAGCTGATCAATTGCTACATCGAGCATCGCCGCGAAGTGGTGATGCGCCGCACGCGCCACGACCTGAAGGAAGCGCAGCGCCGGGCCGAGGTGCTGGAAGGTTACCTCATCGCGCTGGCGAATTTGGATGAAATCATCAAGATCATCCGCAATTCCGCCGACCGCGAGGAAGCCCGCGTCAAGCTGGCCGCCTACAACTTCACCAAGGCGAAGGCGGAGAGCTTCGGCATCACCGTCCACGACGAGAAGCGCCTGACCAACGGCCGTTATCTCATCAGCGCCGAGCAGGTGACCGCGATCCTCGAACTGCGCCTCTATCAACTGACCGGGCTGGAGCGCGACAAGATCATCGGCGACTATCAGGAACTGCTGAAGAAGATCAGCGACCTGACCGACATCCTGGCCAAGGAAATTCGCGTGCTGACCATCATCAAGAAGGAACTCAGCGTCATTCGCGAGAAGCACGGCAACGAGCGCCGCACGCAGATCGTGCCCGACGAGGGCGAGATGGCGATCGAGGATCTCATCGCGAACGAAGGCGTCATCATCACGCTGACCCACAACTCGCTGATCAAGCGCACCAACATCAGCAGCTACCGGGCGCAGCGCCGCGGCGGGCGCGGGGTCATCGGCATGACCACAAAGGAGGGCGACAAGCCCGAGGACGACGATTTCGTGGAGCATCTCTTCACCGCCTCGACCCACGATTACCTGATGTTCTTCACGAACACGGGTCGCGTTTACGTTGAGCGCGTGCACGAGATCCCGGACATGAGCCGCGCCTCGAAGGGCAAGTCGATCGCCAACGTGCTCGAGATGAAATCGGGCGAGAAAGTGGCGGCGCTCATCCGCGTGGAATCCAAGAAGGACGCGCAGGGCAATGACACGACTTGGGCGTCCGGCAGCTACATTCTCTTCGCCACGCAAAAAGGCACGGTGAAGAAGACCTCGCTGGAGGATTTCGCCAATTGCCGCAAGGGCGGCATCATCGCCATCGGCATCGAGCAGGGCGATAATTTGATCGAGGTCAAGCTGACCAGCGGCACGAGCGAGGCAGTCCTCATCACCCGCGAGGGCATGAGCATCCGCTTCGAGGAATCGGACGTGCGCTCCATGGGCCGGCCGGCCACGGGCGTGCGCGGCATCTCGCTGGACAAAGACGACGTCGTCGTCGCGCTGGCCGTGGTCGACACGAACGCCACGCTGCTGGTCGCGGGCGAAAACGGCATCGGCAAACGCACGTTGTTCGAGGAATACCGCACGCAGTCGCGCGGCGGCAAGGGCATCATCACGATGAAGACCAACGAGAAGACTGGTCGCGTCGTCGGCGCCCTCACCGTCATCGACAAGGACGAGATCATGCTGCTCACTCAACAAGGCCAGATGGTCCGCACGCCGGTGAAGGACATCCGCGAAGCCGGTCGCAACACGCAAGGAGTGAAGCTGATCAACCTCGCCGCCGGCGACAAGCTCACCGCCATCGCGCGCGTCATCAGCGAAGGCGACGAAAGCGAATCGACCGGCGAAGATGGGCTGACGGTTTAATTCATTCCTGCCGCCACGCCCGCGAGGCGGCAGGAAGTCCCCCTGTAGCGGCGGTCGATGACCGTCGCTGATTGGCACCGCGAAAATTAAGATAGGCTGCCCTTTTCGTGGTCCGGGCTACTTGTTGCCCGGATTGCGGAGGCTTGGCGAAGCGACAGGAATCAATTCGCCTCGCTTGAAAGCATCGCTTCCTATCGTCCCGCTGCTGCAGGCCGATCCGGGCAACAAGTAGCCTGGACCACGAGCCTTAAGCGGTGGGCCTTCGGGTAGGTCCACGGCGTGACCCAAGCTCCCACCCGATACTTTGAACTTTTCGGGATCGATCTGCGTCTTTAACTAGGGTAATTTCGGCGCGGGCCGTAAGAATCCGGTCGCGGGAGACGATTGATTGTGATGCGCACCCACCTTTCCATTCCAGCCATG
>CAZZWT010000214.1:0-5593 GCA_964657775.1 uncultured Candidatus Methylacidiphilales bacterium
CGGACGAAACGCGGATGGCGTAAGGGAAGTCATGTTCGCTCGGGATGACGGCGAGGACGGAACGCTCGGCGAGCGCACCGTGGCCGATTTCGCGGCGATTCAGGCCACCCACGCGACCGGTTTCACCCACCGAGAAGGGAGGGAAGTTGTAGTGAAGGATGAACCGCTTGGTCACATCGCCACCGGTGTAACCGTCGAGGTCTTGGGCTTCGTCGCTAGGGGCGAGAGTGGCCAGACAGAGCGCCTGGGTCTCGCCGCGGGCGAAGAGGGAGGAGCCGTGCGAGCGGGGCAGGAGACCGACTTCGCCGGAGAGCGGGCGGATGTCCGTGACCGCGCGACCGTCGCTGCGCTTCTGCTTGTCGAGGATCGCGGCGCGGAAGGCCTTGATCTGGACCTGGTCGAAGGCGGAGCTGATGTCGAAGTTGGTGGCCTCGGGATACTTGGCCTTGATGGCGACGGCGACTTCGTCCTTGAGCGCGCCGACGGCGGAATAACGCTCGACCTTCGACGGGCGATAGATCGCGCCTTCGATGCGGTCCTTGACCAGCTCATACGCCATTTCGACGAACTCGGGCTTGGTGACGTAGAGAGGCAGCGTGCGCTTGGGCTTGTTGACGCGGGCGGCGAGGTCTTTCTGCAGTTTGATGACGATCTGGACCTGTTCCTGCGCGTAATCGAGGGCGGCCTTGAACTCGGACTCGGGGAGTTCGAGCGCGGAACCTTCGATCATGATGATCTCGGACTCGGAACCGACATAAACGAGGTCGAGGTCGCTGAGGTCCATCTGCGCATGCGTGGGCTGCGTGACGAACTTGCCGTCGATGCGGCCAACGCGGACAGCGCCGACGGGGCCACCGAAGGGGATGTCGGAGACCATCAGCGCGGCGGAAGCGCCATTGATGCTAAGGATATCGGGATCGTTCTCGCCATCAGCGGAGAGAAGCGTGGTGATGATCTGGGTGTCGTAGAGGTAACCCTTAGGGAAGAGGGGGCGCAACGGACGGTCCGTCATGCGGCAGGTGAGGATTTCCTTTTCGGAGGGACGGCCTTCGCGCTTGAAGTAACCGCCGGGGATCTTGCCAACTGCGGCGGCGCGCTCGCGGTATTCGACGGTCAGCGGGAAGAAATCCTGGCCTTCTTTGATCTTGGTGGCGGAGACGGCGGTGACGATGACGATGGTGTCACCGTAGCGAACGGTTACGGCGCCATCGGCGAGTTTCGCCAATTTGCCGGTTTCGATGATGATGGGGTGGGCGCCAAACGGAGCCGACACCGTATGAATGGTGGACATGTGTTCTCTTTATGGGTTGGAGCGCAGGTAGACACCCAACCGGAAAAGAAAACGCAGAGGACAATGGGCTCAGCTTTTGATGCAATTGACCGTTGTCCGGGGGACACGTCCCGCGGTGACGGCTACCAAAAAACGAAGTCGATTGTACTCTGAAGTTTTCCGCACAACCCAACTCCGCCAGGCGGAGGGGCCTTCGCGGTAATAGGAGACTACTTACGCAGATTTAGTTTCTGAATGACCTTATCGTAGCGGGAAGAATCGGACTTTTTCAGGTAATCCTGAAGCTTCTTGCGCTGCGCAACCATCATCAAAAGACCGCGGCGTGAGCTGTGGTCCTTCTTGAACTTTTGCAAGTGCTTGGTGAGGTCGTTGATGCGCTGGGTCAGGAGTGCGATCTGGACATCGGCGGAGCCGGTGTCCTTGTCGTGCAATTTGAAATCCTGAAGTGAGTCTGATTTAGTCGCTGCTGCCATAAGGTGAGGGTCGATTAAAGCAGAGCCGCTGAAAGTGACAAGGGAAAAGTTTGAGAAAAGAAGAGGACACTTGCCACCCGCCATTGACCTACACGCTGCGCGGCACCACGGCTGTATAGAGAAGCGTGCCGGTATCGTCGACGAAGCGGACCTGCATCTCATTCGCCTTCAGCGAGACCATGGTGAAGCCGGAGCAACCTTGGGCGAACTGCGACTGGATAACCGGAAAAACGGGACGATGCCTAGAGCCGCCGCCGGAAATAAGCATGTTGAGGCCGCCCGTTTTGAGATGCTGCAAATCGTGATCATGCCCGGCGAAATAGGCCTGAACCTTGTGCTTTTGCAGGAGAGGGAGCAGTCGAGCAATCAATTCTTGTTGAGGCCCATGTCCCGCGCCTGCCGAGTAGATAGGATGATGGCCGTGGACGATTTTCCACTGAGCCTTCGAAGACGTCAGCGCTTGGTCGAGCCATTTCAGCTGGGCTGTCGTATCCTGGGTAAGCACAGCGGCCATGTCGGCTTCCTTGAAATACTCTTCAATAAAGGGCGAGGTATCGATGTAGAAAAACTCTAGCTGGGTGGAGGCGTCAACAGGATGAACCTTGGAATAGTAGCGGGCAGGCATAATCCATCGTGGATGAAGTTTGCCGTATTCAATCTGAGCCTCGCAGCTGCCGCGATAGTCATGGTTGCCAAGGATGACATACCAGGGAACTTGTAGCGACTCGGCGGAATAGACATTTTCGAAGGACTTGTGCCAATGCGGATCATCAACGGATGAAACGCCATTCTCATAAAAGTTGTCGCCGAGCGAAACGACAAAGCTGGCGGAGAAATCCTTGCAAGCCTTGGCCATTTGCGCGGCGACCTCGGTCTGTCCCTCGTGGCCCTCCCGGCCCCAATCGCCTATGACAGCGAAGTTGAGTGCGCCGGTGGAGGCATCCTCGGCATGAAGTTGACCGGGCACAAAACGGCTGGCGAGCGCCACTTGCGAGGCAACGAAGAGGTTGCGCACAAAATCGCGGCGGCTCAGGGACATGGAAAACTACTAGCAGACTTGGCTAATACGGAAAACTGTTTAGTGTCGACCTTCCTATGGAAGACGAGAGCGAATTACTGGCATTGCGCCGCGCGCGCCTGGACACTTGGCGTGAATTGGGGATTGATCCTTTTGGCGGAGCTTTTCCTGGTACAGAAACCTGTCGTCAGGCTATCGAGAACTACGCAGATGATCGTCCGGTGCGCATCGCGGGCCGACTCATTTCTAAGCGCGAAATGGGCAAGAACGTCTTCGCGCATATCCTGGACGAGACCGGCAAATTGCAGGTTTACGCGCAGTTACAGGGACTCGGCGAAGAAAAATTCAAGTTCTGGAAGCTGCTCGATATCGGCGATTTTATCGGCGGCGACGGTAGTCTCTTTACCACCAAGACCGGCGAAAAGACGGTCAAGCTTTCCGACCTGCGCATTCTGTCAAAATCCCTGCGCCCGATTCCCAGCCAGTGGTACGGCCTTTCCGACGTGGAGCAGCGATATCGCCAGCGTTACGTCGATCTCATCGTCAGCGAGGACGCCCGCAAGGTGCTTTTGCTGCGCAGCAAGATTGTCAGCGAAGTACGCCGTTTCTTTGAGGACCGTGCGTTTACCGAAGTCGAGACGCCGATGATGCAGACGGTGGCCGGTGGCGCCGCCGCGCGTCCCTTTGTCACGAAGCACAACGCGCTGGGCATTGATCTCTACATGCGCATCGCGCCGGAGCTTTACCTGAAGCGCCTGCTAGTCGGCGGCTTCACCAAGGTCTTTGAGATCAACCGCAATTTCCGCAACGAGGGCATCTCGCGCCGGCATAATCCCGAATTCACCATGCTTGAGGCCTACTGGGCTTACGCCGATTTCGAGTCGATGGCGCAGCTCGTTGAGGATCTCATCACCAGTGTCGCGCTGAAGACCATGGGGACGCTTCAAGTCGGCGGACGCCCCGCCAGCGAAGACGGCACAGTGCCCGCCCTTCCACCCATTGATCTCACTGCGCCATGGCCGAGAAAGAAGTATCGCGATCTGGTCCAGGCGGCAGCGGGCGACGATTGGTTCACCATCACGCCGGAAGAGCGGCGCGAGCGCTGCGGTAAGTTGGGCGTTGAAATTTCTCCCGCGATGGAGGACTTCGAAGTCACGAACCAGATTTTCGAAAAGCTGGTCGAGGCCAAGGCGCGCAACCCTCTTTTCGTCACGCATCTGCCGGTGGAACTGGTTCCTCTGGCCAAGCAAACCGCTTCCGATCCAACCACGGTGGATGTTTTCGAGCTGATCATCGGCGGACAGGAAGTTTCTCCCGGTTACAGCGAGTTGAATAATCCCGTGGTTCAGCGCGAACGACTGGAAGCGCAGGCGGGTGAAGAGAAACAGAATCTTGATGAGGATTTCCTCTCCGCACTTGAATACGGCATGCCCCCCGCAGGCGGAATCGGCATTGGCATCGATCGTCTGGTCATGACATTGACGGGTGCCGAATCGATCCGTGATGTGATTCTGTTTCCGCTGTTGAAGCCGAAGGGGTAGGGCCGACAATCCCCTGCCGTCCGCGGACGCGAAAGGACTCGCATCCCTCCCTCAAGTCGAGATGTTAGTGTAGCCAATCTCGTCTTCGTCTTCGCATACTTCGCGGCATGCCCAAGCAACAGTCCGAAGCTCTTGAAGCGGCGCGGATGAATCCGGAGCGCAGCCTGCGCACCGGGCAGGGCTCTGCCTTAAAAGGCATCCTGACCAATAGTGGACTCGGGGCGGCGAAGCTGGCGGCCGGAGTCTTGGGGCATTCCTACGCCCTGGTCGCCGACGCGGCGGAATCCTTCTCCGACGTGATGAGTTCATGCGTGACGCTCTACGGACTGCGCATCGCGGCGGAGCCAGCGGACCAATCGCATCCGTCCGGGCACGGTCGGGCGGAGACGCTTGCCTCGGCGGTAACGGCGCTCGTTTTGTTTGCGGTGGGCGGCTGGATTTTCTGGCATGCGGTCTTGTCGTTGAACGAGCCGCGTCCTTCTCCGAATCCCCTGACCTTGCTCGTCCTGATTCCGGTGATCGTGATCAAGGAATGGACGTTTCGCTGGATGCGGGCCAAGGGGGCGGAAATCGGCAGCGTCGCGGTGCTCGCCGATGCCTGGCACCAACGGAGTGATGTGGTCACGTCGGTGGCGGCGCTGGTTGGTATCATCGCGGCGTGGATCGGCGGCCCGACGTGGAGTCATGCGGACAGCTGGGCGGCGATGTTGTCGAGCCTCTGGCTGATGGGTACAGGGCTCTGGTTGCTCGGGCCGACGCTGCATGAACTGATGGAAGGTTCGGTCGATCCCGCATTGTTGGAATTTATTTACGAGACGAGCAGCGCCTGCCCGGGCATCAAAGGCATCGACAAGGTCTGGGTGCGCAAGCTGGGGATGCGTTTAATGGTCGACATGCACATCGAGGTCGATCCCGATCTTTCCGTACAGCAGGGCCACCGGCTCGCGCATGAAGTGAAGGCGCTCCTGCAGCGCGAATTACCCCAGGTGCGAGACGTCATGGTGCATGTGGAACCGTTTGATGAGGAGCGGCCCAAGCGACCTTTCCGGATTCAATCGCATCGAGCCCCATGAGCGCGTTTCCGCCTGAGTACGTGCGCGCGCATCTCGTTGCCCTTGGGTGCGATTTATCGCGAGTGGAAGAATCTTTTATCCATTCCGGCGGGCATGGCGGGCAAAACGTGAACAAGGTCGCGACATGTGTGCAGTTGCGTTATGCGCCGCGAAACATCCTGCTGAAGATGCAGGATAATCGCACTCAGGGAGAGAAT
>CAZZWT010000215.1:0-5563 GCA_964657775.1 uncultured Candidatus Methylacidiphilales bacterium
CAATACTTCCCGCAACCGGGCTGGGTGGAGCATGACGCCAACGAAATCTGGGCCACGCAATCGGGCGTCGCGGCCGAGGTGATGAGCAAGGCCGGCTTGAACCCGAAGGACGTCGCCGCCATCGGCATCACCAACCAGCGCGAAACCGCCGTCGTCTGGAATCGCGAGACAGGCGAGCCGATCTCCCACGCCATCGTCTGGCAGGACCGCCGCACGGCCGGCTTCTGCGACCAGATGAAGCGCGACGGCCTCGAGGGCACGATCCAAAAGAAGACCGGCCTCGTGATCGACGCCTACTTCTCCGGCAGCAAGGTCCGCTGGCTGCTCGACAACGTCTCCGGCGCGCGGGCGCTGGCCGACGCGGGCAAGCTCGCCTTCGGCACGGTCGATTCCTGGCTCATCTGGAAACTCACCGCCGGCAAAGTGCATGTCACCGATCCGTCGAACGCCTCGCGCACGATGCTCTACAACATCCACACGCGCGATTGGGATGATGAGCTGCTCAAGATCCTGAACGTGCCGCGCTCCATGCTGCCCCGCGTCGGCGAATCGAGCGAGGTCTACGGCACGTCCGAGCACTTCGACATCCCCATCGCCGGCATCGGCGGCGACCAGCAGGCGGCGCTCTTCGGCCAGGCCTGTCACAAGCCCGGCATGGTGAAGAACACCTACGGCACCGGCTGCTTCATGCTCATGAACACCGGCGAGGAAGGCATGCCCTCCAAGAATAACCTGCTCACCACCGTCGCGTGGGGTGTAGGCGGCAAGACCATCTATGCGCTGGAAGGCAGCGTCTTCATCGCCGGCGCGGTGGTGCAATGGCTGCGCGACGGCCTTGGCATCATCAAGCACTCGGCCGATGTCGAGAAGCTCGCCAATAGCGTGCCGGACAACGGCGGCGTTTATCTCGTGCCGGCCTTCGCCGGATTGGGCGCGCCGCACTGGGACCAATATGCGCGCGGCTCGATCAGCGGCCTGACCCGCGGCTCGACCGCCGGTCATATCGCCCGCGCTGCGCTGGAGGGTATCGCCTTCCAGGTCGCGGATATTCTCTCCGCCATGGAAGCCGACGCGGGCATCAAGCTCAAAGAACTGCGCGTCGATGGCGGCGCCTCCGCAAACAACATGCTCATGCAATTCCAAGCGGACCTGCTCGGCGTGCCCGTCGTGCGGCCCGCGGTGCAGGAAACCACGGCGCTTGGCGCGGCCTATCTCGCCGGCCTCGCGGTCGGTTTCTGGCGTAATCAGGACGAAATCGGGAAGCAGTGGAAAGTCGACCACACCTTCGAGCCCGCAATGAAGTCCGACAAACGCGACAAGCTGCGCGCCTCGTGGAACAAGGCGCTCGAGCGGGCCAAGACATGGGAGACCCCCGAGTAATCAACCGTCGGCAAAACTTTGATAATTAACCTAGGAGAAAAAACGGAATGAAATCGAAAGCAACCTTACGGCTTCAACCCATGAAAATGGCGCGGGCTTTTTGTGGCGCCAGCCTGGTGCTCGGCACCCTGTTGACCGCGCAAGCCGCCAGCGACGACAAGGAAATCACGCCCGTCGTCGAAAAGGCGCAACCGTCCTTCTGGAGCCAGCAATACATGCTCGGCGACTGGGGCGGAACGCGCACCAAGTTGGAAAAAGAAGGCGTCAGCTTCGACTTCAATGACATCGGCGATTTCCTCGTCGACGTCACCGGCAGCCAGCCGCACCATGCGACCTACTTCGGCCGGTTCCGCGCCTCGGCGGACATCGACTTCAACAAGCTCTCCGGCTTCGATGGCGAGTTCTTCGCCTCCGGCATCTGGCAGTATGGCCGCAATCTCTCCGGCGATTACCTCCACGTCAACACGCTGACCTCCTCCATCGCCGGCGAGGAAAGCGAGCGCATCGATCAACTCTGGTACAAGCAGGGCCTGTTCGACCACAAGATGACGATCCAGCTCGGCCAGATCGCCCCCGTCAACGAATTCGGCGCGACCGATTTCTTCGACATCCTGTTCAACGACGAACTGGGTTATGCGCCGAATGCGCTCTTCAACACGAAGAATCCGTTCAGCCCCGCGGGCAAGCCGGGCGTCGTCCTCTGGGGCGATCTCAGCGATGTGACTCCCGGCCTCTACGTGCAGACCGGCGTGTTCACCGCCTACGACAATCCCTACCGGCCCGATTCCAACGGCGTCTACTACAAGGACGACTTCGACCACGGTTGGACGAGCGCGTTTGAAATCGGCTACAAGGAGCAAAATACGATCTACAACGGCACCTATAAACTGGGCGCGACCGGCAACCCCGATGTGCGTTACACCAACGCCGCCACGGGCCAGCTCTACCATGGCGACTACAACATCTACGCCATCGCGGAGAAGACCGTCTACCACCCGCCGATGCTCTCGACCTCCTCCGACCCCAAGGACATGAAGAGCATGCGCTCGACGGAAGGCGTCGACAAGCTGCGCGGACTTGACCTCCTGGCCGAATTCGTCGCCTCCCCTGGCGACCGCAACGCGCTCGGCTACGAGGCCACCTTCGGTGCGCGTTACACCGGTCTCTTCGATTGCCGGCCCACGGACAAGATTGGCGCGGGCTTGATCTACTCCGACAACAGCAACTCGGCCAGCGACGCCTACGTCAACGCGACCGGCGGCGGTCTCGGTGGTGAAACCACGATCGAGCTCGATTACCAGTACAACCCGTCGCCGTGGCTCTCCATCCAGCCCGACATCCAATACATCTTCGATCCAGGCGGCGATTCCTCGCGCGACGACATCGCCGTGCTCGGTCTCCGCACCATCGTCCGGTTTTAATTTAATCAAAAAGGAAAACATATGAAATTCAGCAAAGGTCAGGAATTCTTGGCGGAGCTGCTCGGCACCATGGTGCTGATCCTCTTCGGCTGTGGCGTCGTCGCCATGGTGGTGCTCTTCGGCAGCAACCCGGCGGTACCCGGCGAAGTGGTCAAAGGCGGCTACACGAACATCGTGCTGGGCTGGGGCCTGGCGGTGACGATGGGCATCTACATCGCCGGCACGGTCAGCGGCGCGCACCTCAACCCGGCCGTCACCATCGCGATGTGCGCGACGGGGCGCATGCCGTGGAGCAAGGCATTCCACTACATCGTGGCGCAATTTATCGGTGCGTTCATCGCGGCCGCGCTCGTCTTCGCCGTCTACTACGCGAAGTGGATTCAGGTCGATGCGGGCCTTGATCACACCACGGGCATCTTCTGCACCTTCCCGGGCGTCCCGGGGACCTTTTGGCCGGGCTTTCTGGACCAGGTGGTCGGTACGGCCCTGCTGCTCGGGTTGATTCTCGCCGTGGTCGATAAACTCAACGCCGCTCCCGGTTCCAACATGGCGCCGTTCATCATCGGCCTCATCGTCGTGGCCATCGGCATCTCCTTCGGCGGCATGCATGGGTATGCGATCAATCCGGCCCGCGACATGGGCCCGCGCCTCTTCGCCCTCGTGGCCGGCTTCAAGAATAACGGCTTCTTCATGGCCGATTCCACCGGACAGCAGGTCGCAAGCCTGATCTGGGTCGTGCCAGTGGCTGGCCCGATCGTGGGCGGCCTCCTCGGCGCCTTTGCCTATGACCTGACCATCGGCGCCGCTCTGGTGAAAGCCGACAAATCGAGCCGCGATCCGCAGGCCCGTCCCGACGGCATGGACTCCTCGCACCACGAGCATGAGGAAGTCGTCAACCGCGTCACCGCCAACAAGGACCTCTAAAGCCCATGAAAAAGTTGATCAATGCGACGGACAATGTGGTCAACGAAGCGCTGCAGGGCATGGCCTCGGCGCACGCGGACCTGCTCAAGGTCGAGTATTCGCCAAACTTCATTTACCGCGCGGATGCGCCGGTGAAGAACAAGGTGGCGGTCGTCTCCGGCGGAGGCGCCGGGCATGAACCGATGCACGGCGGCTTCGTCGGCATGGGCATGCTCGATGCCGCCTGCCCGGGCGCGGTCTTCACCAGCCCGACGCCGGACCAAATGCTGGCCGCGACGAAGAAAGTGGATAGCGGCAAGGGCACGCTGCACATCGTGAAGAATTACACCGGCGATGTAATGAACTTCGAACTCGCCGCCGAGTTGGCGCGCGCCGATGGGCTGCAAGTCGAGGCCGTGGTGATCGATGATGATGTGGCCGTGAAGGACAGCACCTGGACCGCGGGAAGACGCGGCGTCGGCGCGACCATCCTGGCCGAAAAAATCTGCGGCGCGGCGGCGGAAGCCGGCCAATCGCTCGCCGAGGTCGCCGGTCTCGCCAGGAAAGTGAACGCGCAGGCGCGCAGCATGGGCATGGCGCTGACCTCCTGCACCGTTCCGCATGTCGGCAAGCCCACCTTCGCGCTGCCGGAGGACGAAATGGAAGTGGGCGTCGGCATTCACGGTGAACCTGGCCGCAAGCGCATGAAGCTCCGGCCCGCGGATGAAATCGTGGAGATGTTGATGGAACCGATTCTCAGCGATCTGCCGTTCAAGTCCGGCGATGAAGTGCTGATGTTTGTCAACGGTCTCGGTGGCACGCCGCTGATCGAGCTCTACATCGTCTATCGCAAGGCGGCGGAGATTGCGGAGAAGGCCGGGCTGAAAATCACGCGCAACTTCGTGGGCTCGTACATCACCAGCCTGGAAATGGCCGGCACCTCGATCACCTTGTTGAAACTCGACGATCAATTAACGAAGCTATGGGACGCGCCGGTCAACACCCCGGCGCTACGCAAAGGAGTCTAATGGAAACCGCGACCGCACATTCCCTCACCAACGAGGCCGTACTGCTCTGGTTACAGAATTGCGCGGCCACGTTTGAGCAGCACAAGGACGAGCTGACCCAACTCGACGCCGCCATCGGCGATGCCGACCACGGCGCGAACATGGCGCGCGGCTTCACCGCCGTCAAAGGCAAGCTGGCTGAGTTAAAGGACAAGGATATCGGCACGATATTCAAGACCACAGCGATGACGCTCATCTCGACCGTCGGCGGCGCGAGCGGGCCGCTCTACGGCACCTTCTTCCTGCAAGCGGCCGGCGGCGCCAATGGCAAGCAGGCCCTGACCCATGAGGAAGTGGCGAACGTCTTTGCTGCCGGCCTGCAAGGCCTGAAGAGTCGGGGCAAGGCGGTCGTGGGCGAGAAGACGATGATCGATGCACTCGAACCCGCGCTCGAAGCGTTGAAGCCGACCGGTGACGACAACCTCGGCGCCGCGATCGACCGCGCGGTACTAGCCGCGAAAGAAGGCGCCGGATCGACCGTGCCCCTCGTCGCCAAAAAGGGGCGCGCCAGTTATCTCGGCGAACGCAGCGCGGGACATATGGACCCCGGCGCGGCTTCCACGGTTCTTCTGCTGGAGGCGTTACAGCAGGCGATCCATTCACCCGCCTGATGGAAGGACGTACCCATGCGATCTCATCGCAACGTCTCTAAGTCCGGGTGGCCCTGGCTACTTGTTACCCGGGTCGGCTCGCAGCAGCGGGACGACAGGAAGAGCTGCCTTTCGGCGTCTGTAACCGATCGCTTCCTGTCGCTCCGCCGAGCCTCCGCGACCCGGGCAACAAGTAGCCCGG
>CAZZWT010000216.1:0-5557 GCA_964657775.1 uncultured Candidatus Methylacidiphilales bacterium
ATAGCCGAATTAAAATGGAGCGTTTTTTATTGCGAGAACACAGGCCGTCGCGCGTGCTCGCGCAACGGCTCCGGCGCAAGGGCATGCGCCGGCTACCTTGGAGGCCTACGACTCTTCCTCAATCACAGGATTGGTCAGAATACCCACGCCTTCGATCTCGCACTCCACTATATCGCCCGCCTTGAGATAAAGCGGCGGTTTGCGGCCCATACCGACGCCTTCGGGCGTGCCGGTCAGGATCAGCGTACCGGGCTCGAGCGTGGTGCTGCCGCTGAGGAACTCGATGATTTCCGCCACGGAAAAAATCATGTCGCGCGTGCTGCTCTGCTGCATCACCACGCCGTTCACCCGCGTGCGCAGGGTCAGGTCCTGCGGATCCCTGATGCCGGGGGGCGTGACGAGGCAGGGTCCGATCGGGCAGAAGGTGTCGAATGTTTTGCCGCGGCACCACTGCGAGCCGCCCCACAGTTTTTGCCAATCGCGCGCACTGACGTCGTTCGCGATGGTGTAGCCCAGCACGTAGTTCAGCGCCTCGGCGCGCGGCACATTCTTGCATTCCGCGCCAATGATGACGCCGAGTTCGCACTCGAAATCGACCTGGTCGCTGCGCAGGTGGCGCGGCAGGACGATCGGCCCATCGGGATCCTGCAGGGCGGTTGGGCTCTTCAGGAAAACAATGGGATGCTCGGGAATCTTGGCGCCGGTTTCCTCCGCGTGCTTGCGGTAATTGAGGCCGATGCCGTAGATGGTCTTCGGCTGCACGGGCGCGAGGAGCGAGAGCACATCGATGCGCTCGTTGGTGATCTTGAATTCGCGCAGGAACATGTCGCCGTTCAGTGCGTAGAAGTTCGTGCCGTCGTCCGATGTCGCCATGCGCGTCTGGTGGCGAAGGTCCCGCAGGCGATAAATCTTCATCGTGAGGGCCAGTATAATGGAAAAGAATGCCGGCGCGAGCAGAATGGGGCTCTGTCGCCGCTACCGCAGATCCACCACATCCGCCACCAACGCGTCAATATCCGCCTCCGTTGTTCGCCAGGAACACATGAGGCGGATGACATTTCCGCCGATGAAATTGTAGAGGACCCAGCCGCGCTCGCGCAGGCCGGTGACGATTTTTTCCGGCAAGGGAACGAACGCGGCGTTGGCCTCGACCGGGTGCGCCGGGGCGACGCCGGTTTCTTTTTCGAGGCGACCGGCGAGAAGCTTCGCGCAGCGATTGGCGTGCGCGGCATGCTTGAGCCAGGAACCATCTTCCAGCACGCCGACCCAGCCGGAGGCGAGAAAGCGCATCTTCGACGCGAGTTGGCCGGCCTGCTTACAACGGTAATCGAACTCGCGCGCGAGATCGCGATTGAAGAAGACAACGGCCTCGCAATTGGCCATGCCGAGCTTGGTGCCGCCGAAGCAGAGCACGTCCACGCCTGCCTGCCACGTGATCCTCTTGGGCGATGCACCGGTGGATGCGACAGCGTTGGCGAAACGCGCGCCATCCATGTGGATGGCGAGGCCGCGGCGCTTGGCGACATCATGAATCGCAGCCAGTTCCTCCGTTGTGTAGACCGTGCCGTGCTCGGTCGATTGGGTGAGGCTGATCACGCGCGGCTTGGGATGATGGATATCCGTGCGCTTGGTGGCGAGGCGCTCGATTTCGGCGGCGGTGATTTTGCCGTGCAGGCCGGGCGCACCGTGAAGCTTGGTGCCGTTGCTGAAGAACTCCGGCGCGCCGCATTCATCGTCCATGATGTGAGCGTGCTCATAGCAAATGACGCTGTGGTACGACTGGCAGCACGAGGCGAGCGCGAGCGAGTTGGCTGCGGTGCCGTTGAAGACAAAGTAGACATCGGCGTTGGTTTCGAAGAGCTCGCGGAGCAGATCGGCGGCGCGCGCAGTCCACGGGTCGGTGCCGTAGGAGGAGGCGTTGTCGCGGTTGGCGCGGGCCATGGCTTCCCATGCTTCCGGGCAAACCCCGGCGGTGTTATCGCTGGCGAATTGGGTTTTTGGTTCAGGCGTGGACATCGCAATCAGGCAGCAGCGCGCATTCCCATTGGCCGACGAATGACATCAGCAGCGAAAATTTCGACGCTGTGGATAAACCAGCGTTGTTTCGGCATTTTGCCGCGACCCACCGTGCGCTGGAAATAGAGGCGGAAGATGTCACCCGCGGTGGTGCGGATGCGAAAGCCGTGTTTGCGCACGTAGCGCTCGCCGCTGCCGTTGCGGCAATCGCCGTGGTCCTTCCAGACATCGAGCACATCGGCGACGTGGTAGAGCTGTTTGCGCCAACGGAACTGGAGCGGAACGCCCGGCTCGCCGCGCGACATGCCGGCGGCGTCGAAAGTGCCTTTCACGGGCTGGATTGGCTCGCTGATGAAGGAATCGGCCACGGGATTAAGATGGGGTGAATCGGCGCAGGGCGCAAGGGCGGCTTGCCTTCTGTGGGTGGCCCGGACAACTTGTTATCCGGGTTCGCGCGAACCGTTTCGCGCGGACAGGAGGTCGCCGGTGATGTCCAATTGCCACGATCGGTTGCGCGGAACTCTCCGGCGACCTCCTGTGGCTCCGCTTCGCTCCGCCACCCGGACAACGAGTTGTCCGGGCCACCCAATCGCGCGACGGCTCCGACAAATCTTAATCAGCATGACCTACCTCCGTTTCCACCTCATCTTTAACCTGCCCGTGCTGATCATCCTCGCGGCGTGCACGGGCACGGTCTCGTGGACCCATGGCGAAATTCTCGCGCTCGTGCTGGTGCTGGTCGCCGTGATGATCTTCACCACGCCTTGGGACAACCTCGCGGCGAAGTGGGGTATCTGGGGTTTCCCGCGCGAGAAATACAGCCTGCGCGTCGGTTACCTGCCGATTGAGGAATACGCCTTCTTCCTCGTGCAAAGCTTGAACGTGATGCTGGCGGTGCGCGCGCTTTTTCACTTCATGCCCGACTGGGAAGGCGGCGCGGAAACGGAGATCGGCAAGTGGACGATCATCTGCCTTGGCGCGTCGACCGTGTCGTGGGGCATCGTCGCCATGGGATTTCGCTGGCTGCGGAAACGCTGCGGCCCGTGCGTAAATTACGCCATTCATCTTGCGTGGTTCCTGCCGGTAATTTATGTGCAGTGGGTTATTGCGCCGTGGATGTTTTGGGACCACGCCGGTCTCCTTGCGCTGGTGACCGGTGCGTTCGGCGTCTACTACACCCTGGCCGACCTCGCTGCCGTGCGCGCGGGCACCTGGTTCTTTGATGAAAAGCAAATCACCGGCGTGAAGCTCGCAGGTGTTTTGCCTTGGGAGGAAATCGCGTTTTTCTTCCTCACCTCATTGCTGGTGGCGCAGAGCTACCTGCTGCTGTTGCCGAGCGATCTGCGGTGAAGCGGTTTCTTGAGTTTCGCTTGTTTTCCGATAAGCTGAGTCCATGTCCACGGAGCAACTGCTGCAACGCACCACGTTGAACGCGGAGATTTGTCACGGCAAGCCGTGTGTGCGCGGACTCCGTTACCCGGTACCCATGTTGCTGGAGCTGATGAGCAGCGGGATGAGTCAGGATGATATCTTGGCCGATTATCCGGACCTCGAGCGGGATGATCTGCTGGCCGCCATGGCTTATGGCGCGCGCCTGGCCGATGCGAAACGAGTGGCCCTGGCTCCGTGAAATTTTTGGTGGATGCTCAACTTCCGCCCACCCAAGCCGAGCAATTGAAGGCAGCCGGATACGATGCGATCCACACTCTCGATTTGCCGGACAAAAACCGAACGACGGATGAAATGCTCTGCCGGCTCGCTTTGCGCGATGAACGCTTTCTTGTGACGAAGGATGAGGATTTCGTCGATTCCCATTTCCTCGAGGGCTTGCCGCCCAGGCTACGCTATGTGACGACCGGTAATATTTCGAATAAGGAGCTGCTGTCTATCTTCAATAAAAATCTCCCCGCCATTCTGGGCGCTGCGACCGAACATTTTTTTATCGAAATCGATCAGTCCGGGCTGACGATTCACGGTTAATGTGCCAAGTTGCCTCATGCAACGCATCACTGTCGCCGGGCTGGGAATTATTGGAAGCGCATGGGCGCAGAATCTTCACGCGGACGGGCTGACCGTGCGCGGCTGGAACCGCTCCCCGAAGGGTTTTCCGTTTTACGAGCCGGACTTGGTGAAGGCCGTTACGGATGCAGAGATGATCTTCATCGTCGTGGCCGATCCGCCCGCGGTCGAAGCGCTGCTCGATGTCATCGTGCCGGTGCTGAAACCGGGGCAGATCGTGGCGCAATCGAGCACCATCTCCGCGCATTGGACGAAGCTCTTCGCCCAGCGCGTGGAGGCGACGGGCGCGGCCTTTCTCGAGGCTCCCTTCACCGGCAGCAAACCGGCGGCGGAAGCGCGCAACACGGTGTTCTATCTGGGCGGCAGTGCGGAGCTGATCGAACGCGCTCGGCCGGTGCTGGAACGAATCAGCGCCACGCGGTTGCATGTGGGTGAAGTTGGCTCGGCCTCGTCGTTGAAGCTGGCGATGAACCTGAATCTGGCGGTGATGTTGCAGGGCTTGAGCGAAAGCCTGGCCTTGGCGCGCGCGGCCGGGATTTCGGACGAGACCTACTTTGAGTCGCTGCACATGAACGTGGGCCGTTCCGGCTTGTCCGACCTCAAAGAGCCAAAACTTAAGGCGAAAGACTATGCGCCCCAGTTCTCGTTGAAGCACATGAACAAAGATTTACGGCTGGCGCTGGACACGGCAGACGCTCTCGCTTTGCCTCTCGCTGAATCCCTTAAAGGGTTCTACGAGAACGGAATGAGAGCGGGTTACGGTGACGACGACTTCTTGGGTGTGATCCGGTTATTGGCCCTGCCGAAAAAATAAATGCGGATGTTTTGAACATAAGAGACAGATCAGGGGTCTTAATCTATGTAAGTTTCATTCATTCTCCTCCTAGATCAGGCGGTTACTCGAAAGGGTAATCGCCTGATCGCTTTTATGCGGGAGCGCCCGCGATGGCGAATGACCGGGTTACGCCAGTTTGCGACGGCGGAGCAAGACCAAAAGTGCCAGCAATCCGGTGACCATCAGTGCTACGGATGAAGGCTCAGGCGCGCTGCTTATATCGGTGATTCGGAGATTCGTGAAATAAGTCGGATTGACGCTGCTGGAACTGGGATCTTGGTATTGGCCCAAGGTGATATAATTGTCCGTATTGAGAAGGGCCGAGTAACTGTCGCCAGCTCCCGTGGTTCCGCTGATGTTTTCCTGGTTGCCATTGACGAAGAGGGAGACTTGGCCGCTGGCAACCTGAATATTGATGCTAAGAGGAGCTGCGCCAATATTGGAATCGGTAAAACTTGTTACTTGGGTACCGCTATCGAAGAACTGTACCGTGCCGTTCGGTTCGAAGAGCAGTCCCAACTGATTGGGCTGATTAACGAATGCAGCGCGATTGGATCCACCAAAGTCGATGTACGAAAAATCCTTGGAGAGATTCGCCAAGGTCACGCCAAACGAGATCGAATAATTGTCCGATTGGAAGTCAAGATTGGGCGAGGCGGCTAAATAGTCGTTGCTGCGCGCAGCCAG
>CAZZWT010000217.1:0-5529 GCA_964657775.1 uncultured Candidatus Methylacidiphilales bacterium
TAAAATTGCGCGGACAAGTGCGTTCCCAAATGAAATTTGGGAACAAGAAGGCGTAAATGCATGAAAATCACCGCCCGCACCCTCAATGGCCAGGTCTGTCAGGTTGAATTCGAAGGTCACCTCTTCAAAAAAATCACGCCGCTGAAAGAGGACATCCTCGATCTGCCGTGGATCGCGCCGGGCCTGATCGATATTCAGGTGAATGGCTTCGCGGGGGTCGATTTCAACCGCCCGATTGAATCCGACGACGCGTGGCATCACGCCGCGAAGACGCTTTACGCGCATGGCTGCACCGGCTTCCTCGCCACGCTCATCACCAACAGCGAGGAGGGTTATCGCAAGCTGCTGCCCGATCTGACCGGACGCATCAACCTCGACCCGGGCAACTGCCTCGGCTTCCACTTGGAAGGCCCGTGGCTGAATCCCGACCCCGCCTACCGCGGCGCGCACAAGGCGGAGTGGATGCAGAAACCGCGCCTGAGCCTGCTGACGGAATGGCTCGGCATCACCGGCCCGCTGCTGAAGCTGATCACGATTGCGCCCGAGGTCGATATCAGGGCGAGCATGGAGGTCATCCGCGCCGGGGCGGAAAAGAAGATCACGTTTTTCATCGGCCATTCCGGCGCGACGGGCCAGATGCTGGAATTTGCCATGAACGCCGGCGCGATTGGCTGGACGCACCTTGGCAACGCCGCGCCCGCCCATGCGCCTAAGTTCGACAACGTCATCATGCACGCGTTGAGTCACCCGGAGCTCTACGCCTCGCTCATCCCCGACGGCCTGCACGTTCCGACCCACGCCTTCCGCGTCATGGCGCGCTCGCTGCAAAAGGGGCACCACGCGCCGCGCCTGCTCCTGACCACCGACGCGATGTCCGGCGCCGCCGCAGGGAGTCCCGGCAAGTACACGCTCGGCGAAGTCGAGGTTCACGTCGGCGAAGACGGTTCCGCGCGCTTGCCGACGGTCGATGCGGAGTCTCCCGGCCGGCTCGCCGGCTCCACGCTCACGCCGTTCCAAGGCGTCGGCCTCGCCGAGCGCATGGCCGGCTTTTTCCTCGAGGATGCGTGGACCGCGTTCTCCACGCGACCGGCATCGCTGCTCGGTCTGACCCACGGCATCGCCGAGGGCAACTCGGCGGATTTCTGCCTGCTCTCGCCGGAGAATGTGCCGTATCTGCTGGCAACGTATCATCGCGGGAAGTGCGTGTACGAGGCGCCGTAAACGAGTTTTTGGTCATGCCTCCTCCTGAATATAAACCGAAAAAGATTCCCCAATTTCCTGGGCAAAAGTTGCGGAAGCCAAACGGCGCGACGTCGCGACACCGAGCCGAGTGTTGCGCGCTGGCCATTGTGATCATCTTGGGAATCTTCGGCTTCCTCTTCTTTCTGGCGTGCGCAGGCGGGTTTATTTCGGACTCGCTCCAGATCGGTTTCGGAAAAAGGATTCAGGCCCGGGCCATCGAAGAGGTGAGGGCGATCGCATCAGCAATGAACGCCTATGCCGCTGATCACAAGGGAACCTATCCCGAGGGCACAACGTCGACGGAAGTTTTTCAAAAATTGATCGATGGAAAATACGTCACGGATCCGGGGATATTTTATTTGGAAATGCCGGGGAAAAGCGAGGCCACTTCAGGGAAACTGACGGCAGATAATGTTTCGTACGACGTAACGGGAGGCATCACGGCCGATTCCTCCGATGACCTGCCCATGGTGTTTTGCACGGGCTACACCATTGACTACTCTTCCGCGGGCAGCGCGTACCGGGTTATCGGTGGCGTGACGCCTTTCCAGTCTCTGACGCGGAATGACACGGGAGTGTCTGACACCGCCAGCGGTCTTGCCGTCGCTTATAAAGGAAAAGAAGCGCGGTTCATGGCTTCGAATACCAGGGATGGCGACGTCTATTTCTTTGTGCCCACTGCTTTCAATCCGAGGGGAAAAACGTATCGGCAATTGCGGCCCTAATCTTCTCGTCCCCAAACTCCATTTGGGAACGCACTTGTCTGCGCAACTCTATTGCTCAGTCCGTGTTAAGATGGCAACGGAGTTGCTTTAGCAATCGCGTTCCCCCAATGGAGTTTGGGAACGAAGTAGAAAGCGCGTCTACGAGGCGCCGTGAAATCATGGTCGGCATATATCTTGTGTTCAACGGTGAGCCGGAAGGCCCCTACAGTTCCGCCCGCATTCGAGAACTTTTGAGCCGGAACATCATCAACGGCCTTACGCCCGCGTGGCATAAGGAGATGACGGAATGGAGCACAGTCGACGCGGTTCTTGCAAAATATCCGGACGAAAATCCGGTGACCTTCGGCGCGTCAACGCTGCCGGATGGCGTGGGAAGACAAGCTAGAAAAAGACGATTGGTTGTCAGTCTGGCTAAGCTGCGAGGGTGGCTCCGAAATTTTATCGAAAATTGATATCCGAGACAAAGTTGCAAAAACCGTCGTGAAAGCCTAGTCTGTGCCGGTTGTGAGTGTTCTGGAATCCATCGTTAAAGACCTCGAAACTTTGCCGGCGTCCACACTGGTTGAGGTAGCCCACTTTGTCAGCGGCCTTAATCCCAAACGGAGGGAAGAACGACTCGCCGCGCTGCACGCGACCGCCGGTTGCATGAGCGGGGAGACGGGCGAGACTTTCGAGCGGTTGGTGCGTGAGGAATCGGACCGGGTGGACGCCGATGTCGCCCAATAGCGTGTTGCTGGATACCAGCGTAGTGATTCGCCACTTCCGCGATGCGAGTGCACTGGCCCGCGATGCGAGTGCACTGGCGGACAGACTTGCATCGTATGAGGAGCTTTACCTGCCTGGGCCGGCATTGGCTGAACTTTACTACGGAGCGTTCAAGTCAGACCGATCCCAGCAACATCTGATTTAAAAATTCCGTCATCCTGAGCGGAGCGAGGCGAAAAGTATCTTTTCTCGGAAAGCTTGATCCGAGCGCAGTCGAAGGACCTGGCGGTATTTCTGTAAAGTCACGGCAGCGAAATCGGTTTAATCGCAAACGGGGAGGGTAGCCGCTCCCCGGCGATTCGTGTCTTTCGCGGGTTCTCGAACTCGCGGTTAAACCACAAGGTCCTTCGACTGCGGCTCGGTCCAACGCCATGGTAAAGTTACCCTTCCGCTCGCCTTCGCTCAGGATGACGGAGCTTTTAGCGATATGTTTTGGTGATTTTCGACCCCTACGGCCTCGTCCGCCACAACTCTTCGCCGGGGTGGATTTCGACGTCGGGGATGGCGCCGTCGAACCATTCCAGCGCGCGGAAATGGGAGAGGTAAAAATCCTTGCGGTCGATGAAGTCCTGCTGGAGGATGCGCCACTTGTTCTCGGGCGTGCGGATGACTTTGTAGTGGTAGCGGCGCTCGTGGAAGTAGGCGCGATGTTCGTCCGCGTCGAGGTGGGTGAACTTGTAGACTTCCATGATGAGCCGCGCGGGATCGAACTGGGTGAAGCTTTGGCCGGGGACGATCTTGAGGCCCTCGGGAGTTTCTACGGCGCCGGGGCAGGAGAAGGCGTCCTGCGGGACAATGACGATGCCGCCGTCCTCGATGTAGTAGGCGCGGGCGAAGTCGTAGGCTTTGAGTTCGGGGATGAGCGTGGTGGCGCGGGAGGCGCCGATCGATCCCAGCAGAATCACCACAAAAGCAAGGAAACGAAAAGGCATGGGGAACATTTTTTTTAGCCGCAAAAGAACGCAGAGAATACAAAGAAAAGGCAGAAGAAAAGAGGGGTGCAAAAGCGCAGAGAGGAAAGCGTTTTTCCTTTTGATCCGTCGATGTGTTCTTTGCGTTCCTTTGCGGCTCATCCATCAGCTCAACCCACACTCCGCCATCAGCGCCTGCGTCGCCGCGACGGGATCGCTGGCCTTGGTGATGGGCCGGCCGATGACGAGATGATTCGCGCCGCGCTTGAGCGCTTCCGGCGCCGAGAGCGTCCGCTTCTGATCCTGCAGGCCGTCGTTGCCGGAGCGGACGCCAGGCGTGACTAGTTTGATCGGCTCCTGAATTTGTTCGCGGATCAACTCGATTTCCAACGGCGAGCAGACCAGGCCCGAGACGCCCGCCAGCACGGCCAGCCGCGCGAGGCGCACAACTTGCTCCGCCGCCGTGCGATCGAAACCGATCTGGCGGATCGCGCCGTCGTCCAGGCTGGTGAGCACCGTCACCGCCAGGATTTCCGTGCGGCTGCCTTTCACGGCCTCCTGCGCGGCCTGCATCATGGCGAGCCCGCCGCTGGCGTGGATGGTGACGTAACGCACATCGAGCGCCACGGCGGCTTTCACGGCGCTGGTGACGGTCTGCGGAATATCGTGCCATTTCTGGTCGAGGAAAATGTCGATGCCCTCCGCGCGCAGCGCCTTGACGAAGGCCGGGCCCTCGCGCGTGAAGAGCTGGTTGCCCACTTTATAGAGGCTGAGGTGCGGCTTCAGCAGGCGCACGAAGGCCAGCGCCTCGTCAGCCCGGTCCACATCCAGCGCCAGAATCAGTTTGTCGGTGGTCGTACTGGTCATGCCCGTGATTCTAGTGCTAATTTCGAAAAAGTGAAACAGTTCGCTCCTGCCAAAATAAATCTTTATCTCCACATTCTGGGACGCCGCGCCGATGGCTTCCACGAACTCGAAACGCTGATGGCGCCGATCTCGCTCGGCGACACGCTCGACATTGAGCTTCTTGATAACGGCGAGATCGAGTTCACTTGCTCCGATCCGGCGCTCTCCGATGCGAAGGACAATCTCGCGACCAAGGCCGCACGCGTTTTTCTGGAGGAGTTCAAGCTCGCGACCGGCGTGCGCATCCACTTGGAAAAAGCAGTGCCGGTTGGCGCGGGCCTCGGCGGCGGCAGCAGCGATGCGGCGGCGGTGTTGCTGGCGCTGCGCGATCTGACGAAGATCGATTGCGCGGACGAAAAGTTGGCTGAGCTCGCGGCGCGCCTGGGCAGCGACATTCCGTTTTTCATCTACCGCACGCAGGCGATCTGCAAAGGGCGAGGGGAAATCATTGAGCCGCTCCAGATGAAGGAATCATTCCAGGGCCTGCTCGTTCATCCCGGCTTCGGCGTCTCCACGCCGTGGTGCTACAAAACCTACGCGCAAAATCCGCAGCAGGGCGTGGCGGGCCGCACGTTCGCCGACTTTACGCTCCGCAACGATCTGGAGCCGCCGGCGTTCTCCAAATATCCGTGGCTGCCTACGGCCAAGGCGTGGTTCCAGAAACAACCCGAAGTTCTCGACTCGCTCATGAGCGGCAGCGGCAGCTCGGTCTTCGCGCTGACGGCCTCGGCGGAAGCGACGGCGGAATTGCGGACACGGTTCCTCGCGGAGTTTGGCGCGAGCCTTTTTGCGTCGCCCTTCACGGTCGTCAGCGGACCTTAGTTTTCCCTGACGGCCGTGCGAAGCACCACTTTCCCGTAAAAAAGCATTTTCATCCCGCGGGAAGTCGCATAGGCTTCACGACTCGCGAGGGCGCGACGTTTTCGGGCAGATACCCAAGTGGCCAACGGGGGAAGACTGTAAATCTTCTGGCTTTGCCT
>CAZZWT010000218.1:0-5529 GCA_964657775.1 uncultured Candidatus Methylacidiphilales bacterium
TTGCCGCCGACGGGTGGCCGCTCGACCACGCGAGCGAGACCGTCTGGAACGGCGCCGGTGGGGGCGGGGGCTTTGCTGGAGGCGGAGGCATTTGTCGCCGGCTTGGAGGCGCTGGCGTGGGGCGATTCGTCGAGCGGGCTGCGGAAGGGATTCGCCGCGGACGAGGCGGGGAGGGCGGGCGTCGCAGGCGTGCCGCCGGCAGAGGCAGTGGGCGATTTCGGCAGGCTTGTGCTGCTGCCGAGGAGGTCCTTCAACGTGCCGCGCTCCTTCGGGTTAAACCACAGCGTGATCCGCCGTTCGATGCCGTCGTTGTCCTGGTAGAAATCGGGGCGATACATATAGAGCTGGTCCGGCTTCGCGTCGTCGGGCGGCTTGGTCCAGTAGGTCGGCAGGCTCATCGTGATCCAGTACTTCACTTTGCGCGTATCGGCGGCGGGATCGATCTGCTGGCCAATGAGCGAGGGCGCGTTCGTGCCGGTCATGTGCGCGGCGGGCAAATTCGGATTGACGGCGGGCGCCGGTGCCGGCTTCGGCGCGGCGTTCTGGTCGGCGGCCATCAGCGGCGCGAGCATCCCGCCATCCTTGCAAAGATCGGCGAAGTCGGCCGGATGCGGGCCGGGCCGGTCGATCTCGCGATAGGTCAGGTAGGTGTGGCGGCAATCGGTCGAGTCCTCCAATTGCTCCTTGGCGACATCGGGCTTGGCCACGATCTCGGGCGTGATGGGGTTGGCGAATTGCTCGAGCGTGACAAAGGTCCACTCGTCCTCCTTGCCGTAGCGATCGATCGGCGCCTCGACGAATGAGCCTTGGTCATCGACCTCCGCGCTGCGCCAGCCGATGTAGCGGGACGTCGCGCGAATCTCCACGATCTGCGGCAGCCAAAACGGGCCCGGGTACCACGCCCAGACCTTGTCTGCGCCGCGCTTCCAGTAGCCGTAGTGCTCGGTCGCCCAGCTATGCGGCGCACGGCCTTTCCAGTACCAGCCGAACTCGGTGTAGAGCCAGCGTCCCTCGGTGTAGGGTACCATGTGGTCGCGCGGGGTGAAGGCCCATTTGCCGTCCACTTTTGCCCACGTGCCGTAGGGATTGAGGAGCTGCATCGCGGTATCGAAATCGGTCTTGCCGCGCTGGGTATAGGGCGTGTCCGCGTTCATCCCGGCGCGGGCCGCGGAGGCCACGCCCAGCGCGAAGCCAAGCAGGAGGAGGAGGCGAAAGATCATGCGAGAGAGGGTGGAGGATGCCGTAAACCGCCGGAAAATAAAGCACGGAACGGGCGCTGTAACCTGATCGTCACACGAAAAAGGGGGTTCGCACAGAAGGCTGAAGAGGGCTGAAGAGGGGAAGGCAGGGGAATAGGTTCGCACGGAGAGCACAGAGTCACGGAGAGGAAGGATTATTCGCCGTCTCCAATGCTCCGTGGCTCCGTGGCCTCCGTGCGACAATTGCTTCCCTTGGTCGCCTTCCTCTGTCCGCCCTCCTCTGCCCTCTGTGCGAAACCTTCCCGTCAGCGTTTGTAGATGGTGCGGAGGCCCTGCTCAAAAGTCTCCGGCGTGTAGGCGAAGGTGCGGGTGGCGGGGAAGGGATCGCCAATGTTGTCCTCGACGGCCATCTTGAGCGGTTCGCTCGCTTGCAGTTCGCGGGGCGCGAAGACGTTGGCGGCTTCACTGGCGAGGATGAGCGGTTCGCCGGGGAGGGAGAAGATGATCGTTTTGCGCCAGCCCGCCACCGTGGCCGCGAGCACGATTTCAATCGCGACTAGGAAAACCGCGATGGGAATGCTCAGCATGCTTTCCATCCATCCAATCACAATCAGGACCGGCAGCAGAATCACCGCGAGCCAAAGCAGCCCTCTTAAGAAGAGAAGAAGCGGGATTTCCTCATACACTCCCTGCTTCCCGAGCGCGGCCAGGATTTTGAAGATCATCTCGCGCCACGACATCGCGACGGGCCCGACCAGATCGAATGTCCGGCCAATGGCGGCTTCCTTCGTCGGCGCGTGGGCGAAGCAGTGGGCCACTTCGCGCACGCTAATCGGCTGAATCAGCGACTCGCCGCCGTTGAGCAGTGGCAGGGAGTAAAGCTGGAGTTCATCCAGCGGCCACGAGAGGACCATCCGCAGCAGATTGAGCAGCCGGTCCTTCTCGTCATAGCCGTAGATGAGCGAAGGGCGCAGAATCGTCCAGTCCAGCCCGCTGTTGCGGACGAGTTCCTCCGCGGCCCACTTGGTTTTATGGTAGCGCGAGCGAGCATGCGGCCGCGTGCCGATCGCGCTCATCTGCACCCAGCGGCCGACGCCCGCGCCCTTCGCGGCGGCGAGAACGTTGCGTGTCGCCTCCGTGTGCGCTTCTTCGTAGGTCACGCGCGAGGTCTCCGTGATGATGCCGACGAGATGGATCACCGCCTGCACGCCGGTCATCGCGGCGGCCAGCGTTTCGGGCTTGAGCACATCGCCCTGCGCGACCTCCACGCCGCGCAGATGCGCGAAGGGATTTTTCTTGTCCGGATGGCGAATGAGCACGCGCACCGGCTGGCCCAAGGCCACGAGTTTCTTCACCACCTCCTGCCCGACGAATCCGGTACCGCCTGTGACGAGGATCATAGGGAACAGTAGGGCGGGCTCGATAATTGTCACGTGTACGATTCAGGAGGTAGCCGGCGCAGTCCCTTGCGCCGGAGCGGTTGCGCGAGCACGCGCGACCGCCTGTATTCCCGGTTCATAACTAGCGCGCCCTAGGGCCTGTTAACACTAACGCAGAGCTTCCACGATCAGGGCGAAGTGGATGAAGGCCATGAACATCACGTCGAGTTTATCGAAGCGCGAGAAGATGCGCCGGAAGCCCTTGAGTCGACGAAAGAGCCTCTCCACCTCGTTGCGTTTGGCGTAGAGCGCACGGTTGTAACTCCAAGGCCTCAACCGTTGCGGGTTGGGCGGAACGACGGGATTGAAGCCTAATTCCAGAGCTAACTGACGAGTTTCGTCGCCCTCATAGGCCCGATCCATGATTAGGTGGCAACCGCTCGGCGCGCCCTTCCAGTTGCGTAGCAGTTCGCGTCCCTGCGGACCGTCCCCAGCCTGGCCCGGCGACAGTGCCAGGGTCAGGGCGCAGCGAGCATTCGCGGCAACCAGATGAATCTTGGTGGTCCAGCCGCCGCGGGATTTGCCGATGGCCTGCGGCCCGTTTTTTTTAAAGCCCCCGTGCCGTCGGGGTGCACCTTGACGATCGTGCTGTCCAGCGACACCGCCTCGATCTTGATTTGGATGATTTGCCGGGCCTGCAGTTGCTCAAAAAGCCGGTCCAAAACCCCCGCCTTGCTCCAGCGGTTCATGCGCGTATAGATGGTGTGCCAGTTGCCAAATTTCGCTGGTAAACCACGCCATTTGCAGCCCTGCTCGGTGACATGCAGCAAGGCATTGATAACTTCAATATTCTTCAGGCTGACGTTGCCCCGCTGGCGCGGCAAGTACTCTTCGATCTGGCGATATTGCTCCTCGGTGATTTCCATCACCCTTCTTCTCATTTTTCACCGCAAAAGTCAATTAGTGTTAACAGGCCCTAGTTAATTCGGATACCGAGGCGCCCCGCAGACGGGACGCTCCGGCGCAAGGGCCTGCGCCGGCTACCCTTTTGAAATAGCGCGTCGTCCTTGTGGCCTAGCGCGAAGGCTTTAAACAACTTTTTTCCGCATTAGTTGCGTTTGCATTGACGGAGCAACGCTAGATAGTGCTAAACTGCCTTAATCGTGATTGGCTCTTTCTCACTTACCCGCGTGACTCAGACAGCTTGTCTATTAACCGTAGCCTTTGTCGCTTTGAGCTTCCGCGCGGTGGCCGGTGATCAAGTCACCAAGAAAGACGGCTCAGTTCTCAACGGCCAAGTTATCAGCGTTTCCGATGGCTCGGTCATGATCCAGAGCGTCACATCGCGCGGCGGTATCGCCAAAGTTCCTTACCCGCTTTCGGATATCAAGTCGGTCCAGATGACCGTCCCGCCTGCCGTCGCCACGGCCTCGGCTCCCGGCACGGCGCCGGCAGCCGTTATCTCCGCGCTGGAACCGGTGGTCAAGACTTTCGCCGGATTGCCTGCTGACTGGGTCGTCGGCGCCATGGCGCAATTGGCCGATGCCTATTCCGCCTCGGGTGCGCCGGACAAAGCGGTCGGCGTCTATAAACAGATTCTCGCGCTCTACCCCGGCAGCACCTACGAGGCCGTTGCCAAGGCGGGCATGGCCGAGATGAGCCTCAAGGCCGGCAAGACCGATGAAGCGCTCGCGGCCGTGCAGCCGATGATCGACAAGGCCAACCTCAATATCGCCCCGTCGCCCACCGATGGGGCCGTCTACGCCAAGGCGTTCCTCGTTTTTGGCCAGGTGAAGGAGAAGCAGAACAAATTGCAGGAAGCGCTCGAGGCGTATCTCACCGTCAAGACCATGTTTTACCAAAATCCCGCCCTGGCCGCTCAGGCGGATCAACTCGCCAAGAGCCTGCGTGATAAAAACCCGGCGCTGGGCGTTAACTAATAAGTTTCACCAACGCTGACTTTCCCTCCAACCACCCTAAGTCTCCAATTCAATTATGTGTTCGTTCTCCCTCCCTTCGTTGAAAGCCGGCCTGCTCGTTCTCGGGTTGTTGACGGTCTCTCTCCTCCTCAATCCTGTTTCCGCGCAGAGCACCGCTCCGGCAACCCCGGCGGCCGGCGATGCCGGCGCCGCCGCGCCACCTGCGGCTGGCGGAGAAAACACGCCGCCGCCTCCACCGAAGGCCACCACGCTGGCCGACATGCTGCAGCAGGGCGGGTTTGTCATGTACATCCTCGGCCTCGCGTCGGTCTGTCTGGTCTGGTTCACGGCGGAGGGCTTTGTCACCCTGCGCACGGTCAAGCTCGCGCCGCCGGCACTGGTCGCGCGGATTAAAGAAGCGTTCAAAGCCGGCAATTACCAGGAAGCCTGGAACATCTGCAAGGCGAACAAGTGCTTCCTCAGCGCCGTGCTCGGCAACGGGTTGGAGCGCATCGGTCGGAGCAAGGACGCGGTCGAGTTCATCGTCGAGGAAACCGCGCTGCGCGAAGCCAACGACCTGAAGACGAACACGACGTACCTCTCGGTCATCGGCGTCGTTTCGCCCATGATCGGGCTGACCGGGACGGTCTGGGGTATGATCGGCGCGTTCAAGACACTCGGCGACAAGGGTATTTCCAATCCCGCCGAACTCGCGGGCCACATTGGCGAGGTGCTCGTGGCCACCATGTCGGGCCTGCTCGTCGCGGTGCCGGCGTTCATCTTCTTCTACGTGCTGCGCGCCCGCTCGCAGAGCGCGATTCTCCATGCCGAGTCGCAGGTCTACCGCCTGCTCGATGACATCCCCTACGAGCAGCTCTCGGGTGTTCGTATTGGCGAGAACTTCGGCGCCGATTCCTCGTCCAAGTCGCGCCCGATCCGCTCCAACGTTTCGCAAAAAGTCTCGCGCAACGTTACGACGAACTGCCCGTCCTGCAACGCGAAGCGATCGAGATTGCAACACAGCTCCACATG
>CAZZWT010000219.1:0-5517 GCA_964657775.1 uncultured Candidatus Methylacidiphilales bacterium
AGCGCGCAGTTGAAGTCGTGCCTGCTCCTCGCGGGCCTGTTCGCCACCGGCACCACGGCGATCACGGAGAAGACCACCTCGCGCGATCACACCGAGCGGCTGCTCGCTCATTTCCACGCGCCGCCCAATATCGACATCGACCCCGAGACGAATGTGAAGACCATCCGCGTGCGCGGCGGCACGAAGCTGCACGGGCGCGACTTCAACGTGCCGGGCGATTTCTCCTCCGCCGCGTTCTGGATCGTGGCCGCCGCCGCCATGCCGGGCTCGGACTTGATGGTGACGAACCTCGGCCTCAACGGCACGCGCACCGGCCTGCTCAGCGTGCTGACCCGCATGGGCGCGCACATCAACGAGACGATCATCGATTCCTCCTGTGAGCCTTTCGGCAACGTGCGAATCATCGGACGCAAGCTGAAGGGGACGAAAATCCACGGCGCGGAAATCGCCAACGTCATCGATGAGCTCCCCATTATTTCCGTCGCCGCCGCGCTGGCGGAGGGCGACACCGAAATCCGCGACGCCAAGGAATTGCGCGTGAAGGAAACGGACCGCATTGCCGCGATGGCGACGAATCTCCGCGCCTTCGGCGTGCAGGTGACGGAGCACGACGACGGCATGACCATCCACGGCGGTCCCGTCGAGCGGCTCGCGGGCGCGAAGGTGGGGAGCTTTGGCGATCATCGCATTGCGATGTCGTCCGCGATTCTGGGACTTTTCTGCAAGGGCGAGACGGTGATTAGCGAGACCGGCTGTATCGCCACTTCCTATCCGACTTTTGAGGATGATCTCAACAAAGTGGCGACTTTCAACGAAGGCGGCTTGGCGAGTTTTCTGAGCGGCAGCCGGTAGCGAATCGGAAGGTAGCCGGCGCAGGCCCTTGCGCCGGAGCGTCCCGTCCGGGACGCCTGTGTGTCCGGTTTAGAAAGAGCGCGTTATCTATACTGCGCAAATCCAGGCCGTCGCGCGTGCTCGCGCAACGGCTCCAGGCGCAAGGGCCTGCGCCGGCTACCTTTTTAAACGCCCTCCCTACGGGATCACCGAGGCCCGCTGGCCCACGATCGCCTGGATGCGCGCCTGCATGTCCGCCGAGTTCTGCGGGGGCACGCGGGAGAGCGGCGTGCCTTCGTAGCGGTCGTAGGCGTAGGAGAGTTGCCCGCCTCCGGGCGCGATAGCGGTCACGTACTCCACGGATTTCACCGGCCCGGGAATCCGCCCGCCGAACCAGTGGAAATCACTCTGTTGATGCCACGTCACAAGCGACAAAATCGCACCGGCGGGATAAGGGCCCTGCGGATTCTTCCGCGCGTGCGCCACGGCGATGTCATTGCCGTACAGCGTCGACATCGTCGAGGTCGGACGGTCCACGGATGAGGCGATGACCCAGAAGGAAAACGGCTGGTAGGGCAGATCCGGCGAGAGCGCCGCCAGGCGGTTGTAGGAATCGGAGGTGGTCGGGTGATCCGTGATCGGCAGCGTGAAAACGAAATCGTTGCGGCGCATCGGCGCGTGGCAGCTCACGCATTCGGCGGTGAATGATGCGTCCTTGCCGTAAGGCGTGTGCTCGACGCCCCGCCACCGGCCAAAGCCCCAGCCCTCCGTCTTCGCATATTTCTGCGCGTCCTTGAACATGAACTCGACCTGGAGGAACTCCCCCGCGCTGACCGCGCCGTTGGCATCCGTCTGCGCTTTCCACGCGATCTTCGCGAAGGCCGCGCCGTCCGGCCACGGATGGATGTTGCCATCGGCGATGGCGCGCGTCGCCACCTCGTTGCCCAGGATGACCCGGAGCGCATTGTTATCCCACCGGTCCGTCGTGCTCACCGGCTTCCAGCTTTGGTAATCGGCAAAGAACTCGAGCCCGTTCGCGGTCGACGCCACGTCCGCGCTGGAGGCCGGGGTGGAAATCCATTTCTGGTATTGCGCGTCGGCGACGGCCACCTGCGCGGCATCCGTGGGCTCCTCGGTGGCGGAAGGTCGCAGGTAGTTCTTCAGCGTGGCGATTTGATCACCGGTCAACTTGGCCTCCCGGTGAATCGCCCGGTAGCTGCGCGGCGGCATCTCGGCGTTTTCCATCTGGTTCAGCGATTCGTAGAGAAACCCCCTCTGCTTCCCCTCCGGCATCGAGCCGAAGTCGGAGAAGTTCATATGCGCGCGGCCCCGATTCACATCGCTGACGACGAGCCAGTAGGCGGGCACGATCCGGTCGAACCACGGCAACTTGGTCTCGTTGGAGTGGCAGTTGTAACAGGAGGTGACGAGGATATGCTTCACTTCCGGCGGCGCCTGCAGATCGGCCAGCACGGGCGGATTGGTCAGCCGCGGTCCGATGAACTGGATGCCGGTGAAAACCACGATCACGAACGCAGCGATGGAAAGAATGGCCCGGGTTCGAGTTGGGGATGAGGGCGGCATGATCTACCGAAGGGAGAAATTGCATACTAAGGTCGTTTGCGCCGCGCGACAAGCTAGGCGTATACCTCCATTTAATTGTTACGTTAACTGCGAGGCCGTGGATTGCCTTTTCCGTGAAACGGGCCACTCTCGGCTTTCGTGAACCAGCCGATCTTCCTCGCTTGTCTGTTTCTCACCTTATTTTCCTTGGCGCGGGCCGACGACGCCGCGCACCCGAGCCTCGCCGAGCTCGCTCAGCATCGCAATCAATGGCCGGCGCAGCTCACCCTCAAGGTCGATGTGGCGATGGACCTGATGTCGAACGGCAAAAAAGTAGGATCGATGACATCTGCAGCGGGGGCCACGGTCGATGTCGTTTCCATCAACGCAACCGCCATTCAGATCAAGGTCATCTCGGCCACGGCCTCCGTTTCGCCGGAACAGACCGATTTGTGGGAGCGGATCAAAGCCTCCAAACCGATGGCGGTCGATGCCAATGGATTGCCTGTACTGCCACAGCTCAATCCGCCCACGCCTCCCCCGCCCGCCGCGCCGCCGAAGCCTGTGGCTTCCACCACGGCTCCCGCACCGGCCGCCGAAAACGGTGCGCCGGTCACGCTCGATTACGAAGTGCCCGCGCAGGCCACTTTCACCACGGCGGCGTTTCGATTCTGGTGCCCGGCCTACAAGGATTCTGTGCGCGGCGTCATCGTGCTGGTGCCGGGTCTGGATGGCGATGGGCGCGGGATGTTGGACGCGGTGGGATGGCAGAATCTCGCGCGCAAATACCGGCTCGCACTGGTAGCCTGCTACATGATGGGCGGTAATTACTACAACGCGCCGCGCGGCACCGGCGATGCCCTGCTGGAGGCGATCAGGAATTTCGCCGAAAAATCGGGCCATACCGATATGGCGAGAGCCCCGCTTTTGCTTTACGGCGAATCGGCGGGTGGACAGTTCGATTACGATTTCGTGCTTTGGAAACCGGAACGCGTAATGGCGTTCGTGGTCAACAAAGGCGGTTACTACAATCAGGATGAACCTGATTCGCGCACGTGTGCCACACCCGGGCTTTTTTTCCTGGGTAAGACCGATAGCGACCTGCGCATCAATGCGATTACGGCGATTTGGACGACCGGGCGGCATCTCGGCGCGCTCTGGGCGCTGGCGCCGCAGCCAAACTCCGGCCACGAATTCAGCCGCACGCCGCCCGTGGCGCAGGCCTTCTTCGATGCGGTGCTGAAGGCGCGCCTGCCCGACGACACCCTGGCTTCCGATGGTCCGCCTCCCATGAAAGCCATCGAGGAAAAGCAAGGCTGGCTCGGCGACCTGACCACGCATGAAATCCGCGACGCCTCCACCGACAGCGAGCCCGATCACAAAGCCGCGTGGCTGCCCGACCAGAATTCCGCGATGGTCTGGAAGGCGTTTGTTTCGCAGTGAGCGTCGCGACAGAGGTAGCCGGCGCAGGCCCTTGCGCCGAAGCCGTTGCCCGCACACTCATGTGGCGCACGCGCGACGGCCTTTGCTCCCGGGTTCAAAAAACGCGTTCTTCTCGATTCGGATATCCCAGCGTCCCGTAGAGGGCTGCTCTGGCGCAAGGGCCTGCGCCGGCTACCTTTAGACGCGGATACTTTATTTGGCTTTCGCCAATTCCTCCGCCAGTCGCGCCAAGCATTGCTTGCCGACCTCGACAGCGCCGTAGACACGGACTGTTCGGTCGCGCATTTCGGCCGAAGGATAGACTTGGCGAATCGTCACCCGCGTCTTGTTTTCCTCCACCACGTCGAAGCTCCACGTCGCCACGAACTGCACCTCGGGCCCATCCTTCTTCCCGCCGCCGATCGTGTAGACAATCCGCTCCGGCTTTACCACCTCGGTGAAAATGCTCTCACTCGGGTATTCGGTGCCATCCGGCCCGCGCATAATCTGTTTCCAGATGCCTCCCGGCTTCACATTCATCGTCTCGATCTTCGTGGTAAACCCGCGCGGTCCCCACCAATTCACCACGCGCTTCGGATTGGTCCACGCTTCCCATACCAGTTCGCGAGGGGCGTCGAACACGCGCGAAATGACGACCTCGCGCTCCGATGAAACGTCCACCGCCGCTTCGGTTGTTTCCAGCAACAAATCGCCGAGGCGCTCGAGGCTCATCGTCATGCCCATCTTGAATCCACCAATGTATTTGTTCGCGTCATCGCTGGTCTTGGTCACGGTTGAATTGACCGTGACGAGCGTCTTGCCGTCCCGTTCGGTAAACGTCACCGCGTGCACGAACTCAAACAACAATTCTCCTTTTTCGTTCAGCGCGCCGCACGCCATGACCAATCGCTCGGGCGGTGTCACCTCGCGGAACTCGCCACCCATGGGATGGTCAACGCCGTCCGGTCCACGCATCACCACGTAGATTTGCTCGCCCGCGACGGCGTTCCATTGGCAAACGGGAGCGCTGAATCCGCGTGGCCCCCACCATTGCGCGACGTGCTTCGCATCGGTCCACGCTTGGAACACCAGCTCGCGTGGCGCGGCAAATTCCCGCGTGATCGTAAATTCCCGTCCGAGGTAACTCTCCGTCTTTTCTTCCAATTTCGTCGTCATGATTTTTTCTCCTTGGTTTCTAGTTCCGCCAAAAGTTCGCCGAGTTTGTCGAAGCATTCCGACCAGCCGCCGTTGTGTCCGTCGCGCGACTCGACCGACTTGAAGATCGCCTGCTCCAGCGTCAGCTTCGTTTGGCCCGCACCGGCGTCCTCGAAGCGCACGGTCACCGTCGTCTCCCACGGACGCGTGCCGTCGTCTTCGACCCAACCGTGCGTCATGACCAGCAACTCGTTGGGCACGATCTCGCGGTAGACGCCGCTGCACGGAAACTTTTCGCCACTGGGCGCGATCATGAGAAAACTCCACGCGCCGCCGACGCGCAGGTCACCGCGACTCTCCGGCATGGTGAAGCCGCGCGGGCAGCTCCAGCTATCGAGATGTTCCTTCTTCGTCCACGCTTCCCAGACCAAGTGGCGTGGCGCATCAAAAATGCGCGTCAGCACTAATGTACGGTCCGTGTTCTCATTTTTTGTCGTCATGCTTCTTCCCTTTCGATTGGAGTTTTTCCGTCCGTTGCAGTTCCTT
>CAZZWT010000220.1:0-5514 GCA_964657775.1 uncultured Candidatus Methylacidiphilales bacterium
GTCACCGGTGACGTGTCTTTTCGTTGCGACCGGTAATGGCGACCGCAACTGCGGCCTGACCACCGGCTACGGCTCTGTCACGCCTTCGGCGTAGCTGAAGACTTTCGCAGAGGTCTCGACTTGTCTGGGCCACCCGAAGTAAAGCCGAAGGGGCGCACCGCCCGCAGGGACAGCGTCGGCTACCACTGCACCTTTACGCCGGCCTTCCCATCCCGTCCGGATCGACTGTATCTTCCTCCGCCGCCATCCCGCGCAAGCAGTCTGCGATCAGCGCGGTCCACCCCGTCTGGTGATCGGCACCGAGTCCGCGGCCGTTGTCGCCGTGAAAATATTCGCCGAAAAGCAGGTTGTCGCGCCAAAGCGGATCGTTCGCATAAGCGCCAAGCGACGCTGCGTAAGGCCGCGTGCCATCCTTGCCCGGCAGGAAGATCGAGGCGAGCCGGCGCTTGATCTCGGTGGCGACCTGTTCGAGGTTCATCACGTTGCCGGAACCAGTCGGGCATTCGACCTTGAACGTGTCGCCATAAAAGTGGTGGTAACGCTCCAGCGCCTCCACCAAGAGGTAATTGATCGGGAACCAAATGGGCCCGCGCCAGTTGGAGTTGCCGCCAAACAGGCCCGTCGTGCTGTCGCCCGGGTTGTAATCGACGCTCAAATCCTCGCCGTTCCAGTGCAGGTGGTAGGGGTGATCCTTGTGATAGCGCGAGACGGAACGGATGCCGTAGGGCGAGAGAAATTCCTTCTCATCCAGCATGTAATAAAGCATGCGGCAGAGCTTTTCCTTCGACGGAATCGCCAGCATCCGCTTCACCTTGCCGGGATGATCCGGATCGTCGATTTCCGAGACGTTGCGCGCCAGGTCCGGATTATTGCGCATGAACCAGAGAAAACGCTTCTGGAAATTCGGCAGGCGCCCGACCGCGCCGCCCGTCGCCGTGCTGACCACGATCATCGGCAGCAGTCCGACGATGGAGCGGATTTTCAGCGGCACCGATTCGCCATTCTGTTTGGAGATGCGATCATAATAAAACCCGTCCTGCTCATCCCAAAGTCCGCTGCCGCACAGCGTGTTGATCGCGTTGGTGATGCTGACAAAATGCTCAAAGAACTTCGACGCGATGTCCTCGTAAACCGGATTCTGCAGCGCCAGTTCGGTGGAGATATTGAGCATGATGAGGCAGTAGGATGCCATCCAGGCGGTGCCATCGGCCTGCTCCAGCGAGTTGCCCTCACCGAGCGATTTCGACCGATCGAACACGCCAATGTTGTCGAGCCCGAGGAAGCCCCCAGAGAAAAGATTGCGCCCCTGCGAATCCTTGCGGTTGACCCACCAAGTGAAATTCATCAGCAGTTTCTGGAACGCGCTCTCGAGGAAATTAACGTCGCGCTTGCCGCGGTCGCCGGTGATTTTATAGACGCGCCAGACCGCCCACGCGTGCACCGGCGGGTTCACATCGGAGAAGGCGAACTCATAAGCGGGCAGCGCGCCGTTCGGGTGCATGTACCACTCGCGCAGCATGAGGATGAGCTGGCTCTTGGCGAAGGCAGGGTCGGTGCGCGCGATTTCGACGGTGTGGAACGCGAGGTCCCACGCGGCGTACCAGGGATACTCCCAGTTGTCCGGCATGGAGATGACATCCCGGTTGAAGATGTGCGGCCAATCCCAGTTGCGGCCCCAATGCTGGCGCTGCTCCGATGGCGCGGGCAGGCCCGGGTCGCCCTTCAGCCAGCGCGCGACTTCGTAATGATAAAATTGCTTCGACCACAGGAGCCCGGCTTGTGCCTGGCGCATGATGCGGAATTCCTCGCTCGCCGTACCGTACTTGATTTTCTTCTGGTAGAAGTTATCCGCCTCCTGCCGGCGCAGGTTGACGATGTTGGTGAAGTTATCGCCAAAGGCCTGCGCGACGGGCGGCGCCTGGTCCTTCGCCACCAGGCGTACGCGCGCGACCCAGCTCGCGCCGGCGGCAATCGTCGTCTGGTAATGCGGCGCGGCCTTGGTGCCGAAGAGCGCCTGATTCACCGCGTCGTGCCTGCCGTTGACGATCGCCTCGTGAAACGCGTCCTTCACGAAGGGCCGCGGGTTCGGCACATTGTAAAGCTTCTGCAGATTCGTCTCGTTTTCGGTGAAAAGCAGGCCGCTGCAGTCGGCGTGGTTCGCCGGGTCGAGCAGGTAGACCATGTTGCCGAGCGTGGCGTGGTTGACCTCGATGGTATCGTCCGCGCTGCGCCGCAGGTCGGGGCGGATGGGCGTGTCCTCCGGCACCGGGCCCCAGGACCAAGTGTTGCGGAACCAGATCGTGGGCAGGAGATGGAGCACCGCCGCGTCGGGCCCGCGATTGGTCGCGGTAATCTGGATGAGAATGTCGTCGGGCGAATTCTTGGCGTACTCGATCTGCACGTCGAAGTAGCGGTTTTCCGCAAAGGCCTGCGTGTCGGTGATCTCGTACTCGCGCTCGAGCTTGGACCGGCCGCGATTGACCTCGATCAACTCCGCATACGGAAACGCGCGCTGCGGATATTTATAGAGGCCCCGCTGGTAGGAATGGGTCGGCAGCGCATCGAGGTAAAAGTAGGCTTCCTTGACGTCCTCGCCGTGATTTCCCTCGCCGTTGGTGAGGCCGAAGAGTCGCTCCTTCAATATGGGATCGACACCGTTCCACAACGCCGGCGCGAAACAAAGGCGGCACTCGCGATCGGTGAAGCCGAGCAGGCCGTCCTCGCCCCAACGATACGCGCGGCTGCGGGCGTGGTCGTGCGGAAAGTAATTCCAGCAGTCACCATCGGGCGAGTAATCCTCGCGCACCGTGCCCCATTGTCGCTCCGACAAATAGGAGCCCCACCGCTTCCAGTTTTTCGCCCGGCATGCATCTTCCGCCAAACGATCCGACTCGGGACAATTGTCCATTGCGAATCCTAGATACCCCGCGCGCGCGGCGGCAAACTAAATGCGCAGCAAGTGCGACTACGGCCCCGCACCCGCCTTCGTTAGCTCATCCACCGCATCGACCGCGCCGGGGAAATTCCAGTGATGGTCATCCGGATAATAAAAATCCTGCGCCCCGTTTTCCAATTCGCGGTGGAAGCGTGGACCCAGATCGACGTAGCCGTCGCCCGCAGCACGCGCGCGCAGGACGCCGAGCGTTGGGCTCTTGGCGTAGAAAGGATGAATCACCCAATCATAATAGAGTGAGGATTTGTTCGGCGGCACGACGAGGTAGAATTTCAGGCCCTGTGCGCGGCAGAGTTCAGCGAGCGTTTCCAGATTCGCGAGCGCCTTCTCCGTCTTCGACCCGCTCCTGGCATCCGCATAACCGCGCGTGATTTCACCGCGATAAAAGAGAAGCGAGTTGCCGTAGGAGCAATCGAAGAATTTCCGATTCAGGGGCTCGATCACGGTGTCCGTCATATGGAATGCGGTCGGCGAAAACAGGTAGGCGACGTTGTCGATGATCACCTTAAAATTGCCGTTATTGGCGAAGGTCCACGGCCTGGCTTTTTCGTGGATGGGCGCCTCATCATCCCGTTCCAGTCGCTGGAACCTGCCATCGACGGAGGGATCAATCGGCTCCGCGAACGTGTCGAGCCACTCGCACTCGAAGCGTTCCACCACGATGACCCTCACGCCAGGCGCGGGAAACGCGCCGCTTTTGATCCACGCCACGATTTGCGAAAGGCCTTGTTTGTCGCCCCAGTTCATCGAGACCGTGCCCACCGGCTCGTGCCACGCCAGGCTGCCCGCCTTGGCAATGCTGCCGGCGAAGGAATCGCCGAAGATGGCCACGCGCGTGCCTCGCGTCTCGCGGGCATCCTGCAAATTGACCACGCTGAAGCCGGTCTGCGGCTCGCGTGCCTGCAGTTTGCCCATGCAATCCTCCAGCGTGACGAGATAACCGATGCGTTTTGCGCTGCCGGTCTCCGGCCGGAAAAGCGTGCGCGTGAAGGCGAACCACATCACCAGATGAAAGACCGCCAACGTGGGCAGCAGGCTCAAGAAGAGGAGGCTGAGCCCGCGCCAACTCCGGCGCGGCAAACGGGATGAGGTAGGTGCGGGCATCGCGCTAGAATTGGTAATAGAGAAACTCGCTCGTCTGGTCGAAGTGATACGCCGTGATCACAAACAGCCCGACGACGGCGATGGCCCAGAGGCGGCTCGGCTTCATGCGCGCGATGATCTCGAGCGAATTCGGCGCATAGAGAAGGACCGGCGTCATCAGCCCGAGCCAAACCAGTTGCGTTGTATTCGGCCAATCGTGGCCAACGTGCGGCCCGCCGAACATTGTGCCGATGAGCGTTACGCTTTCCGGCAACCCGTGGCTGCGGAAAAACGCCCAGCCGAGAAACACCACGAGTAACGTCAACGCACGCGCGACCAGCAGCGGCAACTTTCCGCCACGCTCCTCCCAGGCATGATTCACCGCCAGAAAAAAACCGTGCCACGCGCCCCAGATGACGTAAGTCCACGCCGCACCGTGCCAGAAGCCACCGAGCAGCATCGTCAGCAGCAGGTTCGCGTAGCGGCGCGCCTTGCCGTGCCGGTTTCCGCCCAGCGGAATGTAAACGTAATCGCGCAGGAACCGCGAAAGGGTCATGTGCCAGCGCCGCCAAAAATCGATGAGCGTGACGGCCTTGTAGGGCGAATTGAAATTCTGCGGATAGCGCACGTTGAAAAGCAGTCCGAGCCCGATCGCCATGTCGCTGTAGCCGGAGAAATCGAAGTAAAGCTGGAACCCAAACGAGAGCACCGCCGCCCACGCCAGCGAAGGCGAGAGGTGCGCAACCTGCCCGAATTGCTCGCCCACCCAGCTTGAAAATCGATCCGCGATGAGCACCTTTTTCGCCAGCCCGATGGTGAAGAGCGCGAAGCCCGTCGCCAGGTTGCAATGATTGACCACAAACGTCCGCAGCGAGCGGAATTGCGGCAGCATCTCGCTGTGGTGGACGATCGGACCCGCGATCAATTGCGGGAAGAAATGGAGGAAGACCGCGAAGTCGAGCATCGAGTGCCGCCCGACCTTGCCCTCGTTGCAATCGGCGAGATAAGCGATCGACTGGAAGGTGTAAAACGAGATGCCAAGCGGCAGGAAAATCTTCGGCCACGCGAGACCGAGGCCGGTCCAGAGATCGAGATTATCGATGAAGAAATTCGCGTACTTGAAATAGCCGAGCACGAGCAAATTCGCCGCGACCCCAAACGCGAGAAACCCGCGGCTCTTATGATTTCGCAAGCTCGCGCCGATGAGGTAATTTCCCACGATCGAGCCAAGCAATAAGAAGAGATACGGCGCAACCGGAATGCCAAAAGGCCCCCGCACAACCGGGGTGCCATATAAATAGAATAGCGCCGAGCCAACGCCCAAAATCCAGATCGCCAGCCGCGTGAGATGAAAATGCGCGGCCGCGTAAAACAACGCCAGCGTGACGGGCAGGAAGATGAAGCAAAATTCGCCGGAATTAAAAAGCACGCGGGTGGAAAGTTTTCGGTGAAGCGGAAGCCTACTTCATCGACGCCGC